>NZ_JBFUID010000040.1:0-61417 GCF_056402055.1 Pseudomonas sp. P4_C4
CACGATCAACGCCAGCACCGCGAGGATGATGATCATGATCAGGAAGCAACCGAACAGCGCGATGGTCCCGGGGATGCGGCCCATTTCCTCACGGACCATGTCGCCCAGCGAACGGCCGTTGCGGCGGGTGGACATGAACAGGACCATGAAGTCCTGCACCGCACCGGCCAGCACCACGCCAGCAATCAGCCACAGCGTGCCGGGCAAGTAGCCCATCTGCGCCGCCAGCACCGGACCGACCAGCGGACCCGCGCCGGCGATGGCCGCGAAGTGGTGACCGAAGAGAATGTGCTTGTTGGTCGGCACATAGTCCAGACCGTCATTGTTGAGCACAGCGGGAGTGGCCCGCCGCGCATCGAGTTGCATGACATTGTTAGCGATGAACAGACTGTAGTAGCGATAGGCGACCAGATAGATGGCCACGGCAGCGACCACAATCCACAAGGCGTTGATTGCCTCGCCCCGGCGCAATGCCACGACACCCAGGGCGCACGCACCTGTGATTGCCAGCACCAGCCAAGGCAAATGGCGTAGCGGGCTATTATTATTTTTCATTTTGATATTCCAGCCAGAGTGGACAAGAAAGACAACCACCCCGAGTTTAGCGCTCCTGACGGCAAAGACCATACCCCGATATAGGGCTGGATACCTGCACGCGCTGGCCGCCTTCAAGAGTGCAGGTCTATAGTCAGCGTACATCTACGAGGATCGCGCCATGAGCGAGCACCCTGCCGAACGTCGCCGCTTCAAACGTATTGCGTTCGATGCCCGAACCGGGCTGAGTCAGGGTGAGTCCACCTGGCCGGTGAAGTTGATTGATCTGTCGCTCAAGGGGTTGCTGATCGAGCGACCCGAACACTGGCAGGGCGATCGCCAGCAGGATTTTTCAGTAGATATTCATCTGAGCGATGACGTCGATATCGCCATGGATGTGCACCTGACCCACGAAGATCACGGCCAGCTTGGCTTTGTCTGCCGGCACATCAGCCTGGAGTCCATCGAACGCCTGCGGCGATTGATCGAGCTCAACCTGGGCGACGAAGCCGAACTGGAGCGAGAGTTGGGTGCGCTGATCGAAGCCTGAACGTACCTCTGTAGGAGCTGCCGAAGGCTCGGGCCGCGTTCGGACGATCTTTTGATCTTAAAAATGCAAGATCAAAAGATCGCAGCCTTCGGCAGCTCCTACGGGGGATAGGCGTTACTCGAATAACGCGTCGAGTGCCTGCTCCAGGCGAGTAACGGCAATGATCTGCAACCCCGCCGGCGCCTCTTTCGGCGCATTGCCCTTGGGCACGATGGCCCGCTTGAAGCCGTGCTTGGCGGCTTCTTTCAAACGCTCCTGACCGCTCGGCACCGGACGCACTTCACCGGAAAGCCCGACTTCACCGAACACCAGCAGATCGTGGGGCAACGGCCGGTTGCGCAAACTGGACATCACCGCCGCCATCAACGCCAGGTCGGACGCCGTTTCCAGCACCTTGACCCCGCCGACCACGTTGAGAAAGACGTCCTGATCGTGGGTCGGAATGCCACCGTGACGGTGCAGCACCGCCAGCAACATCGCCAGCCGGTTTTGATCCAGCCCCAGCGTGACCCGACGCGGGTTGGCCAGGTGACTGTCGTCCACCAGTGCCTGAACCTCCACCAGCATCGGCCGTGTGCCTTCCCATGTTGCCATCACCACACTGCCCGGGACTTCTTCCTGGGCACGGGTCAGAAAAATCGCCGACGGGTTGGAGACTTCTTTCAGTCCTTTGTCGGTCATGCCGAAAACGCCCAGTTCATTGACTGCACCGAAGCGGTTCTTCACCGCCCGCAGCAGACGCAGGCGCCCGTCGGACTCGCCTTCGAAATACAGCACGGTGTCGACCATGTGCTCCAGCACACGAGGGCCAGCCAGCGCGCCTTCCTTGGTGACGTGGCCCACCAGGAAAATCGCCGTGCCGCTCTGTTTGGCATAACGCACCAGCAACGCCGCGCTTTCGCGCACCTGGGATACACCGCCCGGTGCCGATTGCAATTGCTCGGTAAATATCGTCTGGATCGAGTCGATCACCATCACCCTGGGCTTTTCCTGACGGGCCGTGGCAATGATGGTTTCGATGCAGGTTTCGGTCATGACCCGCAATTGATCCTGAGGCAACCCCAGGCGCCGCGCACGCATGGCCACTTGCTGTTGGGATTCCTCGCCGGTGACGTACAGCGCCGGCATGCTCTTGGCGAGGTTGCACAAGGTTTGCAGCAGAATGGTCGACTTGCCGATGCCGGGGTCGCCACCGATCAGCACCACCGAGCCATCCACCAGACCACCACCCAGAACCCGGTCCAGCTCGCTGGAAGCGGTAGAGAAGCGCGGAATTTCTTCGACACTGACTTCGGCCAGAGTCTTGATCTGCGCCTGCTGGCCGGTCCAGCCGGTACGACCGCTGGGGGCGGCTGCCCCGCCGCTTTCCACCATGGTTTCGGTAAGCGTGTTCCAAGCCCCGCACTCACCGCACTGGCCGGCCCATTTGGGGAAGGTTGAGCCGCACTCGGTGCAGCCGTACATGCGCTTGGCCTTGGCCATCGGAACTCCCGGAAAAAAACGCGATGATAGCTCAGCCAAGGCGCGCGAGTGCGGCCAGATATTTCGCAACCCTTTTGATGACTTCAAATAACCTTATTAAACACAGGTATATTGAGATACACCCACCCTACAAAACCTTGTATAAGTTTTTCGCTCAACTCGGCCAACAAACGCTAGGGACATGCCATACCGCACACTTCGAAAACCTATACAGACTTTGTTCACTTACATACTTTTTGCACAACTTCGAAAACATTCACACAAAACGCGACAGTGATTCAGAGAAACGCGCAACTTGTCAGAAACACCAAACTAACGAAACAGTTCATATCACTGCACCTGCATTTAACTTTCAATGCAGCCTCTTGGCCACTAACTGCCCGATCATCTTGAGCGTCCCGATTCAGGAATGGTCGCTCAACCTTGGCTCGCCCACACAAATGACGCCATTTCGCTGAAAAAAAGTCGCATGCGAACGCCTCAGAAGGCCTGTCCGACCTCAGATGAGATCAATCGGTGAATTTTTCAACACCGCCCGGGTCAATGGCTGGCAAGCACAGCAGGCAGTTGATTCGAGCAGGATGCGATTTGCTGATTTACACTGCGCACATCTACCTCATCTGTAACAAGGAATAACCTATGGGCGTGCTAAACGAGTTCAAGGCCTTCGCGGTCAAAGGCAACGTGGTTGACATGGCTGTCGGCATCATCATCGGTGCGGCCTTCGGCAAGATCGTTACCTCGTTTGTCGGTGACCTGATCATGCCGCCAATCGGGATGCTGATCGGTGGCGTGGACTTCAGTGATCTGGCCATAACGCTCAAGGCAGCAGACGGCGCCATCCCTGCGGTGGTGCTGGCCTATGGCAAGTTCATCCAGACCATCATCGACTTCGTCATCGTCGCCTTTGCGATCTTCATGGGCGTCAAGGCCATCAACCGCCTGAAGCGTGAGGAGTCCGTGGCCCCTAGCCTGCCGCCGGTTCCCACCAAGGAAGAAGAGTTGCTGGGCGAGATCCGCGACTTGCTCAAGGCCCAAAACAACCGGCCTTGACTGCACTGGCAAAAAACGGCGCCTCTGAGGCGCCGTTTTGCTTACCAGAAGTTTTCCACCGCCACTTGGCCGGGTCGCCGGCTGAGGCTCAAGTGCATGTCCCGCTGTTTAAGCAACTTGCGCGTATCATCGATCATCTGCGGGTTGCCGCACAGCATGACCCGTGAATGCTCAGGCGTCAGCGCAACTCCCGCGCTGCGCTCCAACTCGCCGTTTTCAATCAGTGTGGTGATCCGCCCGTTCAATGCGCCAGGATGCTGCTCACGAGTGACTGTGGCGATGAATTGCAATTTGTGTGCGTACTCAGCCAGATACTCAAGTTGCGCCAGCCCCGCGATCAGCTCCTGATAAGCCAGTTCCCGGGCTTCGCGAACGCTGTAGACCAGGATGATCCGCTCGAATCTCTCCCAGACGTCGAAATCCTGGAGTATCGACAGGAACGGTGCGATGCCCGTACCTGTGGATAACAACCACAGGTCGCGGCCATCGACAAAACGGTCCAGCGTCAAGTAGCCGAAGGCCTGGCGGTCGACCAGCAACGTATCGTCAACGCCCAGGCGGCTCAGTTCACTGGTGAACTCACCGCCCGGTACGACAATGGAAAAGAACTCGAGGAACTCGTCAAAGGGCGAGGACACCATGGAGTAGGCGCGCCATACCGTGCTGCCGTCAGCCTTGGTGACGCCCAACCGGGCAAACTGCCCCGCCCGAAAACGAAACCCTGCATCCCGCGTGGCGCGCAGGGTAAACAGGTTCGGGGTCAGCGGATGAACCTCGAGCAAGGTCTGGCGCGTAAATTTTTCTTCACTGACGGACATGGAAGGCTCCAATCAACAGATACCCCAGTGTCCCGCAAAGAAAGCAGCGTAACCACCGACAATTTGTAGTGACATTAATGCGCACTAGTAGTCGATTACAGAATACGAACACAACCCTACATATAAAATTATATGTGGCATTTCATAACCATTTATCCCCTAAGAACCTTGAGCACACTTTTCCAACAGTCAAAAGAGCAAAATTGTCGAATCACTTCCGCAGGAAATGTCCTACACTTCGTGGCGTGCCGGATCCTGGATCCAATACTGCACCCAGAAGACACACTAATGGAGATCACTGTATGGAGATCTGGAAGGAGTCGCAGCTCAAACAATTGACGCACACACAAGAGATCAGTACTGCCTATCGAATCGCGCTCAATTTCGCCAGAAACCTTGGATATAAATTTTGTGGCTTTTCAATTACTTCAAACTCATTCGGGGTCGACACCAGTACGGTGAACCTGAACAACTACCCCCATGAGTGGAATACTCAATATGAAAAAAACAACGCCATGCAAATAGATCCAATAGTGGCGCATTGCAATCATTCAATGTTGCCTGTTCTCTGGAGTGAAGAGCTTTTTTCCAGGACGCCATGGTTATGGCAGTTGCTGCGACAACAAGGCTTGCAGCATGGCTGGTCCCAGGCGATCTTTGATGAGGAAACCGGTCTGCGCAGCATTTTCAGCCTGGCCAGAAGCCATTGCCCGATTTCAGCCTATGAGCTGTACGAGCATCTTGGGTTCTCGGTGTTCATCAGCCGCCATTTGCACGCTCTGGCGATCGCAATGCAACCGAAAAAACCGGCTCACCCCCAGGCTCCCCCCTTGTCGCGGCGGGAACTCGAAGTATTGAAACTGTCGGCCGATGGCAAGACGGCCTATGAAATTGCCAGGATCCTCAATTTGAGTGAACGCACCATCAACTTTCATGTGCACAGGTCTATCGAGAAGCTCGGCGTCAACAACAAGATTGCGGCAGTCATCGCCGCGGCCCGGTCCGGAGCCATCTGAAAGCGCCCGACTACGGGAAAACCTGCGGGTAATCCAGGTAAAAAAAACGTACCATTTGCGGTCCCTCCTGAGTGATGGCGTGTAGACCTTCACGACGCAGTACACTCGGTCGGCTCCGCCCGCTCCAACGCCTTAGGCAGCGGGACATCCGTTGATTACCCAGAGCCCCGCCCCATGCCTTTGCTCGAAACACCCTTCGCCAGCCTCGACCTGATCCGCCAGCCCGAACAGCAGAACGAACCGCTGCAAGCTTTCGATGCAGCCGATGAATACCTGCTCAATCATCTGGCCGAACAGCAGCCGGCGTCGGACACCCGGGTATTGGTGCTCAATGACAGTTTCGGCGCATTGGCGGCCAGTCTCGCGGGTAAAGTGCGGGTGGTCAGCAGCGGTGATTCGTTCCTGGCCTTGCAGGGGCTGGAAAAGAATCTGGTGCGCAACGGCCTGGCATTTGATGCGGTGCCGAGCGTCCCCGCCAGCGAAACCCTTGCCGGGCCGTTCGACTGCGTGCTGATCCGTGTACCGAAAACCCTGGCGCTGCTGGAAGAACAACTGATCCGCCTGCAAGGCCAACTGGCACCCGGTACCCAAGTGGTTGCCGCAGCCATGATCAAGCATCTGCCCCGGGCCGCGGGCGACTTGCTGGAGCGTTACATCGGCCCGGTACAAGCCTCGTTGGCCGTGAAGAAGGCGCGGCTATTGATTGCCACGGCGCAAGACAAAACGCCAGTTGTATCGCCTTACCCAACGCGATACAGACTCGACGAACCGGCTATCGAACTGCTCAACCACGCCAATGTGTTTTGCCGCGAAGGCCTGGACATCGGCACGCGAGCCTTCCTGCCGCACTTGCCGAAAAACCTCGGCTCGGCGCGGGTCGCCGATCTCGGCTGCGGCAACGGCGTCCTGGCCATCGCCAGCGCCCTGCAAAACCCCGAGGCCCACTATACGCTGGTGGACGAGTCGTTCATGGCCGTACAGTCGGCGTCCGAGAACTGGCGCGCAGCCTTGGGTGAACGGGAAGTGATCGTGCGTGCCGGTGATGGCCTGGCCGGCCAGGAACCGCAATCGCTTGATGTCGTGCTGTGCAATCCACCGTTTCACCAGCAACAGGTGGTGGGCGATTTCCTGGCCTGGCGGATGTTCCAGCAAGCGCGCGAAGCGCTGGTCGTGGGCGGCGCGCTGTACATCGTCGGCAATCGTCACCTGGGTTACCACAGCAAGCTCGCGCGATTGTTCCGTGGTGTCGAACAAGTGGCAGCCAATCCGAAATTCGTCATCCTCAAGGCGCGCAAGTAACAGTAAAAAAAACCCTCCGGTCGGAGGGTCGTAAATCCGTGCCCTGAGGCCACGGGGGAGATGTCAGTGCGTGGTCAGGCCGGCCGCGTTCATGAACAGACGCATCAGGCTGGCGACGATGAACAAGGCGCCCACACTGCCGACCCAGATCAGGGCCAACCAGCCGAGCCGCTGCCACAGCGGCTTTTTTTCGGCTTCTTCAATGTCGTGCAGGGAATGTTTGGCGGCCATAACGTTTCAATCCTCTTCAAGATTGATGGCGTCGCTTCCGACGCCATCGCGAGCGAGCTCGCTCCCACAGGTTCGCGGTGCACAGGGCTAGTGATAACCGTCTTCATGGGTGACCTTGCCGCGGAACACGTAGTAGCTCCAGAAGGTGTAGCCCAGGATGAACGGAATGATGAACAGTGTGCCCACCAGCATGAAGCCCTGGCTTTGCGGCGGCGCGGCGGCGTCCCAGATCGAGATCGACGGCGGGATGATGTTCGGCCACAGGCTGATGCCCAACCCGCTGTAACCGAGGAAGATCAGCACCAGGGTCAGCAGGAACGGCGTGTAGTGCGCGTTGCGGGCCACGGCGCGGATCAGTCCGTACATCGTCAGCAGCACCAGAATCGGCACCGGCATGAACCAGAACAGATTCGGCATGGTGAACCAGCGTGCGGCGATTTCTGCGTGGGCCAACGGGGTCCAGATGCTGACGATGCCAATCACCGCCAGCAGCACGAAGGCCAATGGCCGGGCCAGGTCATGCATCTGTTCCTGCAACTTGCCTTCGGTCTTCATGATCAGCCAGGTGCAACCGAGTAGCGCATACGCCACCACCAGCGCCGCACCACAGAACATCGTGAATGGGGTCAGCCAGTCCAGTGAACCACCGGCGAACTGCCGATTGACCACTGGCAGTCCATCGATGAACGCACCGAGCGCTACACCCTGGAAGAACGTCGCAGTGACCGAACCACCGATGAACGCCTTGTCCCACAGATGGCGCTTGTCGTCCCTGGCCTTGAAACGGAACTCGAAGGCCACACCGCGGAAGATCAACCCGATCAACATCAGGATCAGCGGCAGGTACAACGCCGAGAGCACCACCGAATAGGCCAGCGGAAACGCGCCGAACAACGCCGCGCCACCCAACACCAGCCAGGTCTCGTTGCCATCCCAGACCGGGGCGACGGTGTTCATCATCACATCGCGATCGGTCTTGCCCGGAATGAACGGGAAGAGAATGCCGATGCCCAGGTCGAAACCGTCCATGACCACGTACATCATGATGCCGAAGATGATGATCACGGCCCAGATCAGCGGAAGATCAATTCCCATGATTCAAATCTCCTTGGTCAGGCTGTGATCGGCGTCGATGTGGTCGTCGTCGGCTGCGGAAAACGGCCGGGCCGGTGTGCGTTTCTGGCCAGGGCCACCGTCGTTGGTTTCCTTGCCTTCGTCGATCTTCGGCCCCTTGCGCACCAGACGCATCATGTAGCCAAGACCGGCACCAAACAGCGCGAAATAAACCACGACAAACAGGATCAGGGTGATGCTCATCTGCATGAAGCTGTGGTTAGACGACGCATCCGCCGTGCGCATCAGGCCGTAGACCACCCACGGCTGACGGCCGATTTCGGTGGTGAACCAGCCGGCGAGGAGAGCGATCAGACCGGACGGCCCCATCCACAGCGCCAGGTACAGGAACGGCCGCGAGGAGTAGAGGGTGTCACGCTTGCGCAGCCACAGGCTCCACAAACCGGTGAAAATCATCAGCAAGCCCAGGCCGACCATGATCCGGAATGACCAGAACACGATAGTCGAATTCGGCCGGTCTTCAGGCGGGAACTCCTTGAGCGCCGGCACCTGTTTGTCCAGGGAGTGCGTGAGAATCAGGCTGCCCAGGTACGGGATTTCGACGGCGAACCTGGTTTTCTCCTCCTTCATGTCCGGCCAGCCGAACAGGATCAGCGGAGTCGCTTCGTTACCGACGTTCTCCCAGTGGCCCTCGATCGCGGCGATTTTCGCCGGCTGATGCTCAAGCGTGTTCAGACCGTGGAAATCACCGATGACCGCCTGGATCGGCGCGACGATCAATGCCATCCACATGGCCATCGAGAGCATTTTGCGGATCGCCGGGTTGTCCCTGCCGCGCAGCAAATGCCAGGCCGCGGAGGAACCGACGAAGAAGGCCGTGGCGACAAACGCCGCCGTGGCCATGTGCATCAGGCGATACGGGAACGACGGGTTGAAGATAACCGCCAGCCAGTCGGTGGGTATGACCTGACCGTTGACGATCTCGAAGCCCTGCGGGGTCTGCATCCAGCTATTGGAGGCAAGAATCCAGAACGTCGAGATCAATGTACCGATGGCCACCATTACGGTAGCGAAGAAGTGCAGGCCACGTCCGACCTTGTTCCAGCCAAACAGCATGACGCCGAGGAACCCGGCCTCGAGGAAGAACGCCGTGAGCACTTCATAGGTCAGCAACGGCCCTGTCACGGAACCGGCGAAGTCCGAGAAGCGGCTCCAGTTGGTGCCGAACTGATAGGCCATGACCAGGCCGGAAACCACCCCCATGCCGAAGTTGACGGCAAAGATTTTCGACCAGAAATGGTAGAGGTCACGGTAGGTGTCGTTATGGGTTTTCAGCCACAGGCCTTCGAGTACCGCCAGGTAACTCGCCAGGCCGATGGTGATGGCCGGAAACAGGATGTGGAACGAGATGGTGAACGCGAACTGAATTCGGGCGAGATCAAGTGCCTCTAAACCGAACATAAGTCTTCCTCTGTCAGGTAGTACGGCTGCTGGCTGGAAGCCTGCACCCACGGTCCCCACGGATATGGAGTGTGGCGAATCTCTGTTTGTTCTTTTTTTGCACGCATCACAACGCAGGGAATCTGGCCTTGCGGCCGCCGGATCAATTCCTTTTGTGGGTTTTGATCTGGATCAATCAACGTTGAAAGAGTAGTCCCAATTTCGGGGATGAACCGCGTGGTCTTTTGCCGCGTGACAAGTTGCCTCACGGCTTTTGTCATTGGCTGCAACACATTCACTGTGGGAGCGTTGAGGAAATAGATGTCTGGCTAACTAAATTTTGTGCCATGACAACTTCCTGTTACAGGTTGGTGATAATCTCGCCGCTCCCCTCTCCCCAGATTGTCCCGCAGATGCCCAGCCAAGAGCCCTTGCTGTTACGTCACCATCGCCCTTTTCTCGCGTTCTGGATGGCCCGGGTATTCACCGCCAGCGGCTTCCAGATGCTCACCGTGGCCATCGGCTGGAACCTGTATCAATTGACCGGCAACGTGCTCGACCTGGGTCTGGTCGGCCTGGTCGAGTTCGCCCCGCGCGTGCTGTTCATGCTGCACACAGGACACGTCGCCGACCGCTATGACCGGCGCAAGGTCGCGGCGATCTGCCAGTCCGTGCAGGCACTGATCGCCCTGTCGTTGGCCATCGGCAGTGCCACCGATCATGTCACCCGGGAAATGATCTTTATCCTGGCCTTCCTGCTCGGCGCCGCGCGGTCCTTTGAAATGCCGACCACCCAGGCGCTGCTGCCCAGCATAGTGCCCAGCGCGCTGTTTCCCCGTGCGGTGGCCGCCGCGCAATCGGCCCAGCAATCGGCAACCATCGTCGCCCCGGCCCTCGGCGGTTTGCTCTACGCCTTCGGCAGCGTCTGGGTGTATGGCCCGACGGTGCTTTTGTATGTCATCGCCTGTTCGCTGATGCTCAACCTGCCAGCCCGGCAAACCCCGCTGAACAAGGGCAAGGCCACTCTGGATTCATTGCTGGCGGGCATTCGCTTTATCCGCAGTCGTCCGGACATTCTCGGGGCGATCTCCCTCGATCTGTTCGCGGTGCTCTTGGGTGGTGCGACGGCGTTGCTGCCGGTGTTCGCCAAGGACATCCTGTTGACCGGCCCGTGGGGGCTGGGCCTGTTGCGCTCGGCACCGGCAGTGGGTGCGCTGCTGATGTCGCTGTTCCTGGCGCGGTTTGCCGTGGAGCGCAACGTCGGGCGGGTGATGTTCACCGCCGTGGGCATCTTCGGCGTGGCAACCATTGCCTTCGGCCTGTCGACCTCGTTCTGGTTTTCCCTGGCGGTGCTGGTGGTATTGGGCGCGGCAGACATGATCAGCATGGTGATCCGCGCCTCGTTCGTGCAACTGGAAACCCCGGACGAAATGCGCGGCCGGGTCAGCGCCGTGAATGGTCTGTTCATCGGTGCTTCGAACCAGTTGGGCGAATTCGAATCGGGCCTGACTGCCCACTGGTTCGGTACCGTGCCAGCCGTGGTCATGGGCGGGATCGGCACGCTGGTGGTAACCGGGGCGTGGGTCAAACTGTTCCCGACACTGGCCAGCCGCGATCGCATGCACGTGGCTAAAGATGAAGAAAGGGAAGAAGCAAAAGTCCAAGCAGGCTAAACCAGCAATTCCCCCGCCACCGCCGCACGTGTGGCTTTTCCGCAGAGTTGTTCCACCAGCGCCAGGGCAAATGCCAAGGCGCCAGCCGAGCCCTGGGCGGTGATGCAATTGCCGTCGACCACCACCGGTTGATCAACGAAGTTACAGCCCAACAATTGATGGCTGGCCGAGGGCAGGCAGGTCATGCGCCGTTGACGCAATACGCCAAAGGCCTGCAGCGCCACGGCGGGCGCCTCGGCGATGCCGGCGAACAGGCGACCGGCTGCCGCCTGATCCTTGATCAATTGTTGCAGGGGTTGGTGGGCTGCCAAGTGCTGCGAACCCACCGCACCACCCGGCAAGGCGATCAGGTCGAAGGGCTGCGCCAGCAAATCCACCAGCATGGCATCGGACGTCAGGCGCGTGCCGCGGGCGCAGGTGAGCATGCGCCGCCCTTCGATACTGGCCACCACCACTTCTATTTTGGCGCGGCGCAGTACGTCGATCAGGGTCACGGTTTGCAGGTCATCGGTGCCCTCGGCGAGGGCAATCAAGGCTCTAAAGGTCATCAGGTATTGTCCACAGAGTGATCTTTTAAGCGTAGCCAGCTTTCCTGCCCCTTGTTCGGGACCTGTGGTTACTTGATGAAAAGCTGCGTCGACATCGTATTGCCGGGCGCGTTGATCGAGGTATTGCTGAAGGTCAGCGTGCCTTCCTGCTTGCCAGCCAGATCGAGGGCATACAAATAGCCGACGGTTTTTTCCCCGGGGGTGCAACTGGTCAGGTTGCCGTTCTTGAACGCGCAGACCGGTGTGCGGGTGCCATTCACTTCGAAACCGTCCAGGGCGACATGGGCCTCGCGTCCATAACCCACTTCCAGCACGTATACCGTGATGTTCGGGCCATTGTGATCGCAGCGAGTCCGGGTTTGCCCTTCGTCGATGTTTTCAACACCACAGGACGGCGACGCGACTTTGAGCACCTTCAATTGCGTCAGTGGCGCAGCAGAGGCCGCCACGGCCGTTTGAGCCCCGAGAAACAACGCCATCCATACGCCGAACACGCTAACCAGACGCCTTTTCATGCAGGCCCCATCCACCCAAAAAACCAGCGCACAGTATGGCGTACTTGGTGTTGTCGCAAAACATCGACGACGATCACCGCCATAAGCAGCCATATCCCCAAGCTACTGGTATGATGCGCGGCTTTTTCCGGCCCACAGTAATTTCCAGGCGCGCTCTGCTGCCTGTGCTTTGCTGTTGAGGTCGATACATTCACGGCGCCCGGCGCGCCACGGGGAGCAGACATGCTGGAAAGGCTGTTTCAACTCAAGGCACACAACACCAACGTGCGGACCGAGATTCTGGCGGGCGTCACGACCTTTTTGGCCATGGCCTACATTCTGTTCGTCAACCCGAGCATCCTCGGCGAGACCGGCATGGACAAGGGCGCGGTGTTTGTCGCCACCTGTCTGGCAGCCGCCATCGGCTCGACGACCATGGGCCTGATCGCCAACTACCCGATCGCCCTCGCACCGGGCATGGGCCTGAACGCCTTCTTCACCTACACCGTGGTCCTGCACATGGGCCACACCTGGCAAGTGGCACTGGGCGCGGTGTTCATCTCGGCGGTGTGTTTCTTTCTGCTGTCGATCTTCCGCATCCGTGAATGGATCATCAATAGCATCCCGCTACCGCTGCGCTCGGCGATTGCTGCCGGCATCGGCCTGTTCCTGGCGCTGATCGCCCTGCACAATGCCGGAATCGTGGTCAGCAACCCGGCGACCATGGTCGGCCTCGGTGACCTGAAACAACCGGCTCCGATTCTCGCCACCCTCGGGTTTGCCCTGATCGTCGCGCTCGAAGCCCTTGCCGTGCGCGGTGCGGTGCTGATCGGCATTCTGGTGGTGACCATCGTTTCGATCGTGATGGGCTTCACCCCGTTCGGCGGCGTGATGTCGATGCCGCCGTCCCTGGCCCCGACCTTCTTGCAACTGGACATCAAGGGCGCACTGGACATCGGTCTGGTCAGCGTGATCTTCGCCTTCCTGTTCGTCGACCTGTTCGATAACTCCGGCACTCTGATCGGCGTCGCCAAGCGTGCCGGATTGATGAGCAAGGACGGTCACATGCCGAAAATGGGTCGCGCGCTGATCGCCGACAGCACTGCAGCCATGGCCGGTTCCCTGCTGGGCACCTCGACCACCACCAGCTACATCGAATCCGCCGCTGGCGTGAGTGCCGGTGGCCGCACCGGCCTGACCGCCGTCGTGGTCGCGATCCTGTTCCTGCTGGCGCTGTTCTTCTCGCCACTGGCCGCCAGCGTTCCAGCCTTCGCCACTGCACCGGCCCTGCTGTTCGTCGCCGTGCTGATGACATCCGGCCTGGCCGAAATAGACTGGGACGACATCACCGTTGCCGCGCCGGTGGTAATCACTGCGCTGGCGATGCCGTTCACTTATTCCATCGCCAATGGCATCGCCTTCGGTTTCATTTCCTGGACCGCCATCAAGCTGATGTCCGGTCGCGGCCGTGAGCTGAACCCGGCACTGGTGATCCTGTCGATTCTGTTCGTGATCAAGCTGGGTTGGTTCAACGCATGACTTTTGATTCCCAGGCCTATGCCGTTCAGCTCGAAGAAAAGGTCACGCGCTTGCGTGACTTGCTGGCCCCGTTCGATGCACCCGAGCCAGCCGTTTTCGATTCGCCGCTGAAAAACTTCCGCCTGCGCGCCGAGTTCCGCCTGTGGCGCGAGGCCGGCGAGCGTCATTACGCAATGTTTTCCCAGGAAGACAAACGCACGCCAATCCTGATCGAAGAGTTCCCGATTGCCAGCCTGCGCATCAACCAGTTGATGCCGCAACTCAAGGCAGCATGGCAAGCCAGCACGGCCCTGAGTCACAAGCTGTTCCAGGTGGAGTTCCTGACCACGCTGGCTGGCGACGCGATGATTACCTTGTGCTATCACCGCCCGCTGGACGAGCACTGGCACGCGGCGGCGTCGAAACTGGCGACGGACCTGAACGTCAGCGTCATCGGCCGCTCCAAGGGCAAGCGCGAAGTCATTGGCCACGATTACGTAGTCGAGCAACTGGACGTCGGCGGCCGCACCTTCAGCTACCGCCAGCCGGAAGGCGCGTTCACCCAGCCCAACGGCACGGTGAACCAGAAGATGCTCAACTGGGCGTACGACGCGCTTGGCGATCGCTCCGATGATTTGCTGGAGCTGTATTGCGGCAACGGCAACTTCACCCTGCCGCTCGCCACTCGCGTGCGCAAAGTGCTAGCCACCGAAATCAGCAAGACCTCGGTCAACGCGGCGCTGAGCAATCTCAGCGAGAATGCGGTGAATAACGTCACCCTGGTGCGTCTATCCGCCGAAGAACTGACCGAAGCCCTGAACGAAGTGCGTCCGTTCCGCCGCCTGCACGGCATCGACCTCAAGAGCTACGAGTTCGGCAGTGTATTCGTCGACCCGCCTCGCGCCGGCATGGACCCGGACACCTGCGAACTGACCCGGCGCTTCGACAACATCCTGTACATCTCCTGCAATCCGGAGACCCTGGCGGCCAATATCGCCCAACTGCACGACACCCACCGCATCACCCGATGCGCGATGTTCGACCAGTTCCCCTGGACCCATCACATGGAATCCGGGGTGTTGTTGACCCGCCGTTGATGGCGCCTGCCAGGCACAAAAAAGCCGTCTTCACGACGGCTTTTTTGTGGGAGCTTACAAGACAACATCGACCTTGCGCGGGCGCCCGCCTTTCCTGCCGTTGGCCCGCGCAGCTTCAGACTTTGCGGCGCTGCTCTGGCGACCATTGCGCGAAGCGACGACCGAGGCCGCCATGGCCATCAGCGGCTTGCTCGCAGAAATCATCCCGGCGATAGATACATGCAGGTCCTTGCCTTCATGGCACAGGGCAGTACCCGCATAGCCGACCGTTAGACTGGCGAAGTCCCCGCCCTCAAAATCATCGAACTCCGAATAGTTGGCCACGGGCAACAATACGCCGCTGCCATCTTCGAAGCTGACGGCCAGACAGGGGGCCAGGTAGGTAACCGCTGTCGCTTGCAGGCTATTTTTTCTACGTAACTCGCCACGTTCAATGGCTTTGTCCAGGCTACTTTCCGTTACGGGACTATCGGCCTGAACCTTGGCTTTTATCGTTTTCATAACTCGATCTCCACACTCTCCTGTGCACCTATCAGGGATAGCAACGTCCTGTTCGATTCAGGTTCGTAGCAAGCCGATCCAATCATATTGGTAGTACTGACAACCCTTTTCACCACAACGACTTCGTTGCTTTGCCAGTCCCACAATTGATTATCGAGACAAGCTGTTTGTAGTTTTCGCCACCAGATGCCGCGGGCGCGCCGCAAATGGGCAGGTTGCTGCAGCGATTGGCGCAATCCCTCAAGCACCGCGATCGGTGGCCGACGCGAAAGCGGAACTACATCCCAGAGTTCGACACCGTTGTGCCAAAAACTGAACCTGAATCTCGCACTCCACGTACCCGCCTCCACATGCGCATGAGGCGGACAATGCTCGTCTCGCAACATGATCACTACCGACAGTCCTTTGTAATTGCATACCTTCATGCTAACCCATCCGTTAGGTTAATGAATCCGAGAATTCGACACTCCCTGGAAAATCCGACCGCTGGCATTGGCCGTCGAATCATTTCTTGTGTCCTCAGGCTGGCGTCCTGGCGTTACCCGGCCCTGCGGAACACCGCGCGCAATGGTAAGAAATCCTTTCATTACGGCGCTGGCACCTGATAAATACTGATCCAGTTCCTTCATCTGATCCCCGGTGTAATCAATCATGCAGCGACAATTCGACGATATTCAGTTGGGCAGTATTGAGCTGTTTTGCCTGGCCGCCGAGGCCGGCAGTTTTACTGCCGCGGCGCTGGTGGCGGGTGTTACCCCCGCTGCCGTGAGCCGTTCGGTGTCGCGCATGGAGGAACGCCTGGGCGTGCGCCTGTTCGCGCGCACCACCCGCAGTGTGAAACTGACCGACAGTGGCCGTCGTTATTACGAAGAATGTCGCCAGGCCCTGGCGCAACTGGTCGAGGCCCAGCGCGAGGTGATGGGCCAGCAGCAAGTACCGTCCGGTACCTTGCGCATCAGTATTCCGACCACCTACGCACATCATCGAATCCTGCCTTTGTTGCCCGAGTTTCGGGCGCGCTATCCGGCGGTGAAGGTCGAGTCGCACATCAGCAATCGCAACATCGATTTCGTCGGCGAAGGCTACGACATGGCGATTCGTGTACGAGCCATCCCGGATTCCGGCCTGATCGCCCGGCAGCTGGAAGATGCCGCCCTGGTGTTGATCGCCAGCCCTGATTACCTGAAACGGGCCGGCACTCCGCAAACCCTCGACGACCTCGAAAACCACGAATGCATTCAGTACGAATTGCCCAGCAGCGGCCGGCGCATTGCCTGGTTGTTCAACGATAAAGGCGTGCCCCGGGAAATTCTGGCCGAGGGCAGCCTCAGTTGTTCCGATGATGTACTGGGCGGTGTCACCTTGGCCAAACACGGGGCGGGGTTGTTTCAGACCTATCGTTTTATCGTGGAAAAGGAACTGGCCGACGGCTCGCTGGTGGAAGTGCTCAAGCCCTATGGCGGGCGGGCGCGGCCGTTTACCTTGCTGTATCCGCAAAGTCGCCATGTACCGCTGCGCTTGAGGGCGTTCATTGATTTTCTGGTGGAGCATTTGCCGCGCTGAACAGCGAAAGTGTCCGATCACCGCCCACAAACCGCCAGTGTGCCTTCACTCCAATTGACCAAATTAACTAGTTAGTACAATTTATCTCCACAGGCTGAAGTCCTCGGCCGATTCCAAAAATAATAAGTGGAGAGATTCCGATGCCCCCTATCGTTCTGGTGCTCAACGGCCCGAACCTGAACCTGCTCGGCACCCGTGAACCGGCGACCTACGGCCACGAAACCCTGGCAGACATCTCGACCCTGTGCGCACGTGCCGCCGAAGAATTCGGCCTGGCAGTGGAGTTTCGCCAGACCAACCATGAAGGCGAATTGCTCGACTGGATTCACGCCGCCCGTGGCCGCTGCGCCGGGATCGTGATCAACCCGGCCGCGTGGACCCACACCTCGGTCGCCATTCGCGACGCCCTGGTCGCCAGCGAACTGCCGGTCATCGAAGTCCACCTGTCCAACGTGCACGCCCGCGAGCCCTTTCGCCACCACTCATTCGTATCCGCCATTGCAACGGCGGTAATGGCCGGTTTTGGCAGTCATGGCTATCGCCTGGCGCTGGAACACTTCAGTCATCGTTTGAAGGGGTGATCGCCGTGACTCAGAACCACGTGATACTGGCCGGCCTGATTGGCGCCGGCATCCAGGCTTCCCGCACACCGGCCATGCACGAGCATGAAGGCGATGCCCAAGGGCTGCGTTACCTGTATCGCCTGATCGATCTTGATCAGTTGAAACTCGACAGCAACGCCCTGCCCGACCTGTTGATGGCTGCCGAACGGATGAACTTCACCGGGCTGAACATCACCTTTCCCTGCAAGCAGGCAATCATCCCGTTGCTCGACGAACTCTCGCCGGAAGCCCGCGGTATCGGTGCGGTCAACACGGTGGTGCTCAAGGATGGCAAACGCATCGGCCACAACACCGACTGCCTGGGCTTTGCCGAGGGTTTTCGCCGGGGTTTGAAGGGCGTTGCCGTTGAACGTGTCGTACAAATGGGCGCTGGCGGCGCAGGTGCGGCGGTGGCCCACGCGTTATTGAATGAAGGCGTACAACAGCTGAGCATTTTTGACGTAGATATCCGCCGCGCCCAGGATCTGGCAGACAACCTCAATCAGCATTTCGGCGTCGGTCGGGCGGTGGCCGGGTATGACCTGCCGAACGCCATGGCCCGGGCTGACGGCCTGGTGAACACCACGCCGATGGGCATGAAAAAACTGCCGGGCATGCCGGTGCCGGTCGCGTTGCTGCGGGCCGAATTGTGGGTGGCGGAGATCGTTTACTTCCCGCTGGAAACCGAACTGCTACGCCACGCCCGCGCCCTCGGTTGCCGAACGCTGGACGGCGGCAACATGGCGGTGTTTCAGGCGGTGAAGGCGTTCGAGCTGTTCAGCGGCGTGGTGCCCGATGCCCAGCGCATGCTTGAGCATTTCCAGAGCATGAATGACTGAAAATCAAAAGATCGCTCGGGCGATCTTTTCAAGCCTGCAGGTAGCGCAGAACCGACTCGCAAATCATCTCCCGATGACGCTGCTTGATGCGTTCGTCCGGCAAGTCGATCTGGAAAATCTCGCCCACGGTATGGCGGTTCGACACGCGATAGAAGCAGAACGAACTGATCAGCAGATGCACATCCAGCGGCACCAGGCCGGCGCGGAAGACACCCTCTTCAACACCACGACGCAGAATCACATCGAGGGAATCGAGAACGGTGTTGTTCATCGCCCTGATCGCCTCGGAACGCTTTACATACTCGGCGTTGTGGATGTTTTCGATACTGACGATGCGCACGAAGTCGACGTTGCGATCATGGTGGTCGAAGGTGAATTCAACCATACGCCGAATGGCTTCCACCGGAGGCAGTTCGGTCAGGTGCAGGCGGCTTTCGGTGTTGCGGATATCGCCGTAAAGCTTCTCCAGCACTTCGACGTAGAGCTGTTCCTTACTGCCGAAGTAGTAATAGATCATGCGCTTGGAGGTGTGGATGCGCTCGGCGATGGCATCGACGCGAGCACCGGAAAGCCCCTGCTGGACGAATTCGACAATCGCCTCCTGCAGGATGTTTTCGCGGGTCTTTTCCGGGTTGTTCTTGCGACTCTTGCGCGGCTCGGCACCCGATTCTACGGGGGCTGCGGGGAGTTCTGAGGTCATTGTCATTGCGGGCTCACGGCCATCACTGCACAGGCTGGCGATTATGGGCCGCGCGACACGGTGAAGGAAGCTGCACAGCCCACGTTTAATCCCGCGTTTACGAATTCCCTACAACTTCGCCTGGCGCAATGCGCCGCTACGGGATTTGGCCATGGCCGCCAGCCGCACCGCCACGTTGGCCGCGCCGTAGCCGGCATAACCGTTTTTACGCTGGATGATCTCGAAGAAGAATCGCCCCTCGAACGGCTCGGTGTACACATGAAACAGCTCACCGCCCTGGGCGTCGCGGTCGTACAGCACGTTGTAGTAGGCCAGCTCGCTGAGGAACTCGTCGTCGAAATCGAACCGCGCCGCCAGGTCATCGTAGTAGTTGAGCGGGATATCCAGCAGCGGCACGCCCGCCTCTTTTGCACGGCTGACCTGGGCAAAGATGTCATCACAATCAAACGCGATGTGATGCACACCGGAGCCGCGATAACTCGACAGCGCGTGTGAGATCGCAGTGTTACGATTTTCGGAAATATTCAGCGGCAGGCGGATCGAACTGTCGCGACTGCGCAAGGCACGGCTCTTCACCAGACCATAAGGATCGGGCAGCACGACTTCATCGTCCGCCTCGAAATCCAGCAGGCTCTTATAGAACAGCACCCAGCTGTCGAGGCTGTCGGCCGGCAGCGCCATGGCCATGTGGTCGATGCGTTTGAGGCCGCCGCTGGCCGGCGCTTGCGGGTACAGATTGAAGTCGGTGCCGTAGACGTCGGCATCCTGGTCCACCAGATAGATCAGGCTACCATCCGGCGCACGCACCGCCGCCAGTTCCAGTTCATTGGGGCCGACCAGTCCGCGATAGGGCTGGCCCTTGTAGGCCACGGCTCGGGCCAGCGCGCTGGCACTGTCCTTGACCCGCACGGCGGTGGCGCACAACGAAGGGCCGTGCGCCTCAAAGAAACTGTGACCGAACGAGTAAGGTTCGGTGTTGAGGATCAGATTGATATCGCCCTGACGCAGCAGGCTGACGCTCTTGGAGCGATGCTGCCCGACCTTGGCGAACCCTAGCCGTTCCAGCCAATGGGAGAGTTTGGCGCCGAGGCTTTCGTCCACGGCAAACTCCAGAAACTCGATGCCGTTGTACTCGCTGGCCTTGGGCGTTTCGAACAGAATTTCGGGGTTGGTCGCAGGCCTGGCTTCCCGGGCCAGACGCTCGCGGGTTTTCTCCTCCAGGTACAACAACGAGCGCAAGCCGTCGGCGGCGTTGGCTCGTGGCGGCGCGGCGCGGAAACCGTCGTTGAAGATCTCCAGCGACAAAGGCCCGGTGTACCCGCTCTTGATGATCGGCGCGAGGAACCCCGGCAGGTCGAATTCGCCCTGGCCCGGGAAGCAACGAAAATGCCGACTCCACTCCAGCACGTCCATGGCCAGGATCGGCGCGTCAGCCATTTGCACGAAGAAAATCTTGTCCCCGGGAATCTCGGCGATAGCGCTCGCATCGCCCTTGAGCGACAAGGTGTGAAAGCTGTCCAGCAACACACCAAGGCTTGGGTGATCGGCCTGCCGCACGATGTTCCACACCTGTTGCCAGGTGTTCACATGCCGGCCCCAGGCCAGCGCTTCGTAACCGATGCGCAGGCCGCGTGCCCCGGCGCGTTCGGCCAGCAGGCGCAAGTCATCGACCAGAATCCGTTCATCACCGATGGACTCGGCCGAGGCGTTGCTGCACACCAGCACCAGGTCAGTGCCCAGCTCCTGCATCAGGTCGAACTTGCGCTCGGCGCGTTCCAGATTGCGCGACAGCCGATCTCGCCGACAGCCTTCGAAATCACGGAACGGTTGAAACAGGGTGATGGCGATCCCGAGATCGGCGCACATCTGTTTAATTTCCCGTGGACTACCGTCGTAGTAGAGAAGGTCGTTCTCGAAAATCTCGACGCCGTCGAAACCGGCGGCAGCAATGGCTTCGAGTTTTTCCGGCAGGGTACCGCTCAAGGATACGGTGGCAATGGAACGCTGCATATTTCGGCTCCCGGTGGAGGCAATCTTGTTAGGGGGCGTTGCACGCTTTATTACGTGGGTAGCGTTTGTCTTGCGAGAATTATTGGGCTGACAGACTTACACAGCAATTCAAAGTGTACTACCCAGTTAGTTTTGTGTTCGATTATCGAACAAAATGGTGGTTGACGAATTGACGATTTTTTGTCCACTGCCCAACATCGTCCCCACATTAAGTCCGGACACGCAGCACCGGCCGCGATGTCCAAAACACCAAATAACAAATTCAAAAAACGGGTGGTACACATGATTCCTTCCCAAAGCTCTCGCATGGCTCCGGCCATGAACGTCACTGCCGGTGGCATCGGCGACAAAATCCGCGGCGCCATGGCGGTCGGCAAAACCCGTTGGGGCATGCTGGCGCTGGTGTTTTTCGCCACCACCCTGAACTACATCGACCGCGCCGCCCTGGGCGTGATGCAGCCCATCCTGGCCAAGGAGATGAGCTGGACGGCGATGGATTACGCCAACATCAACTTCTGGTTCCAGGTGGGTTACGCCATCGGGTTCGTTCTGCAGGGCCGGTTGATCGACCGGGTCGGCGTCAAGCGCGTGTTCTTCTGCGCCGTACTGCTCTGGAGCCTGGCGACCGGCGCCCACGGTCTGGCCACTTCGGCGGTCGGCTTCATGGTTTGTCGCTTCATCCTCGGCCTGACCGAAGCAGCGAACTACCCGGCTTGCGTGAAAACCACACGCCTGTGGTTCCCGGCCGGCGAGCGCGCCGTGGCCACCGGTATCTTTAACGCCGGCACCAACGTCGGCGCGATGTTCACGCCGATGCTGCTGCCACTGATCCTGCACGTCTGGGGCTGGCAAGCCGCGTTCCTGTGCATGTCGGCACTGGGCGGGATCTGGCTGCTGTTCTGGGGCCTGAAGTACTTCAACCCGGAAGATCACCCGAGCGTCAAACAGTCGGAGCTGGACTACATCCAGAACGAAGTCGAACCGGAACAAACCCGCGTGCCGTTCTCGAAAATCCTGCGCATGCGCGGCACCTGGGCCTTCGCCCTCGCCTATTCGATGACGGCGCCGGTGTTCTGGTTCTACCTGTACTGGCTGCCGCCGTTCCTCAACCAGCAATACAATCTGGGCATCAACGTCACCCAGATGGGTATCCCGCTGATCATCATCTACCTCACTGCCGACTTCGGTAGCGTTGGCGGCGGCATCCTCTCCTCGTTCCTGATCGGTCGCGGAGTCAACCCGATCAAGGCGCGACTGATGTCCATGTTCCTGTTCGCCTGCTGCATCATCGGCGTGATCATGGCCGCCGGTTCCAGCAACCTGTGGGTCGCGGTGTTCGCCATCTCCCTGGCCATCGGCGCACACCAGGCCTGGACCGCGAACATCTGGAGCCTGGTGATGGACTACACGCCCAAGCACATGATGAGTACGGTGTTCGGCTTCGGCGGCATGTGTGCGGCGATTGGCGGGATGTTCATGACCCAGCTGGTCGGCCACATCCTGACCGTCACCAACAACAACTACACCGTGCTGTTCACCATGATTCCGGCGATGTACTTCATTGCGCTGACCTGGATGTACTTCATGGCACCGCGCAAGATTCCTACCGTCACCGACTAAAACATCATCACCCTCACAGGTTTTTTAGCGGCGGCTTTGTTGCCAGGCCGCTGCCAACCCGCTGCAGCAAATCACCGCAATGCCGAGCAGGGTGGTCAGTGTCGGCGTATGGGAAAACAGCAGCCAGCCCAGCAGGCCGGCGAAGATGATCTGGCAATAGCTGAACGGTGCCAGCAGTGCCGGTGCCGCGAGGCGGAAAGCCTGGGTCAGGAACAGGTGGGCCGTCATCCCGCAGGCCCCCAGCGCCAGCATCATCGCGCCATGCATCAGGTTTGGCGTCTGCCAGAAGAACGGCACCAGCGCACTCATCACCAGCGTGTTGCACAAGCCTGCGAAGAAGTTGCTGGTGGTCGGGCTGTCGATCTCGCTGAGCTTGCGCGTCAGCAGTTGATAGAAGCAGAAAAACAGCGCCGAGCAGAATGGCAGCAACACCGCCGGGGTAAACAGATCACCGCCGGGGTGAACGATGATCAGCACCCCGCTAAAACCGAAAATCACCGCCAGCCATTGCCCTCGTGTCACCCGCTCCTTCAGCAGCGGCACCGACAACGCGGTGACCAGCACCGGAGCGAGGAAGTTGACCGACGTAGCCTCGGCCAGCGGGATGTACATCAAGCCTGTGGTGAAAAACAGACTGGTACCCAGCAGGCACAGCGCCCGGATCAGCTGAAGCAATGGCCGTTTGGTACGCAGCACTCGCAGCCCGGATTGCGGCAGGAAAATCCCGGCCATCAGCAAGGTGTGAACCACGTAACGCGCCCAGACCACCATGACAATGGGATAGAAACCCGAGAGATATTTGGAAAAGGCGTCGTGGCTGGAAAACAGGAAGGTCGCGACAACGATCAGCAGGATCCCTTTGAAGGGCTGATTGACGCCGGAAAGCGGGGTGCTGCTGGGCGACGTCAAGACGAAGTCCTTTTATGGGTTGAGGCGAGACTTGAATAATTTAGAACCCAGTTCCACTTTATGACATCAATGACTCAAGAAAGTGTGCGAATACCGCACACTCTATTCAAGCAGACATCACGCTCAACTGAACAACTCTGACGCCTGGCTCGCCAGCGAAAGCTCTTCGGCGTACTTCAACAAGGTCGACGCCAACTCATGCAAGCGCGCACCGGGCATTCGCGCGCTTGGCCCGGCAATACTGAGCACGCCAATCACCCGGCCATCCAGTGGATGACGTACCACGGCGGCAATCGCCGAGGTGCCCACCGCCGAACTTTCCTCGACCCAGGCGTAGCCTTGCTCCCGCGCCAGACGCAAGCGCTCCAGCAGTTCAATATTCGAACGCGGTGCATTAGGCCCGATGTCCCGAGGCAATCCGCCTCCTTGCCGCTCGACCAGCGACAGCGCCTCGGCATCGCTCATGCACGCCAGCCACGCATGCCCGGAAGCCGTGTAGAACAAAGGCGCATCACGCCCCATGTCCGGGTCGTAGCGCAGGCCCGAGCGGGCACCCTGGGACTTGGCGATCCAGACCTGCCGTTCACCCTGAATCACCCCCAGACGCACCAGTTCACCGGTTTCCCCGGCCAGTCGATCAAGCACCGGCTGAACGATATCCGCACCGCTGCCGGACAGGTATCGAAAGCCCATGGCCACCAGCTTGGTCGACAGGTGATAGCGCAGGTTGTCCGGATTCTGCCGCACGTAACCCAGGCGAATCAGTTCGGCGAGCAACCGATGAGTCGCGCTTTTAGGGATTTCCAATTGCTCGGCCAACGTCTGCATCGGCAGACCCTGCGGTTCACCGGTCAGGCTTTCCAGCACGCTGAAGACACGTTCGATCTGACTGCCGGCCATGGTAGGTCCCAAACAAAATTTGGCTGATTCTAGAAGAGAAGCCCCACGAAGCAAAATTGGAACCAGTCGCACAACCGGCAGTCTGACTATCGGACTGGCGCGGCTCTCAATTCGCAGCAACACTCATCGCACGGCTCTTTACCCGGAACAAAAGAGGATTCCCGCATGCTATGGAAAAAAGGCCGACGCAGTGACAACGTGGTCGATGCCCGTGGCGATGATGTCGGCAGTGGCGGTGGTGGGATGCGCTTCGGCGGTGGCAAGGGCCTGAGCCTGACGGCAATCCTCCTGATCGTCGGCATCGGCTGGATCACCGGCCAGGATCCGTTGCAAATCCTCGGACAACTGACCGGGCAAATGGGCCAGCAAACGGCGCCCGCTACCAACCAGAGTCGCAAGGCACCGCCGGTCAATGATGAAAGCGCGGAGTTCGTTCGTTCGATCCTCGGCGATACTGAGGACACCTGGGGTGCGATTTTCCAGCAGGCTGGCCGCCAATACAAAGACCCGACCCTGGTGCTGTTCAGCAACCGCGTGAATTCGGCCTGCGGCCTGGCCACCTCGGCGACCGGCCCGTTCTATTGCCCGGCGGACCAGAAAGTCTACCTGGACATGGCGTTCTTCCAGGAAATGTCCCAACGCTTTTCCGCCGCAGGCGACTTCGCCCAGGCCTACGTGATCGCTCACGAAGTCGGACACCATGTACAGACCCTGCTTGGGGTTTCCGCGAAAATTCAGGCAGCGCGCCAGCAGGGTCGGCAGATGGAGGGCGACGGTGGTTTGCTGGTTCGTCAGGAACTGCAAGCCGATTGCCTGGCCGGCGTCTGGGCCAACAATGCGCAGAAGCGCCTGAACTGGCTGGAACCGGGCGACATCGAAGAAGCACTGAACGCAGCGAACGCCATCGGCGACGATCGTTTGCAGCAACAGGGTCAGGGCCGCGTGGTCCCGGACTCGTTCACCCATGGTACGTCGGCGCAACGGGTGCGCTGGTTCAAAACCGGTTTCGCCCAAGGCCAGGTTGGCCAGTGCGATACCTTTGCGGCGAAAAATCTGTAAATGAAGAATTGGTTGTTGGTTGTTCTGTTTACTTGCGCAACGTCCCAGGCCGCCGAGCATGAGGTCAAGGAGCTCAGCTCAGGGCGCCTGCTGTTGAAATCAGGTGAAATCGCGGTGGGCATCAGCCCCGCCCCGGCAAAAATCGAACGGGTGCTGATCATCCTCCACGGTCGCTTGCGCAATGCGCAAACCTATCTGCAGAGCGGTGAGCACGCGGCCGAACTGGCCGGACAAAGTGCAACGACCCTGGTGATCGCCCCGCAGTTTCTCAATGAAACCGACGTTGCGGTCCATCCGGTGGCCGACACGGTTTTGCGCTGGCAAGGCAATGAATGGATGGCTGGCGGCGAATCCACGGCACCGTTTCGGCTGAGTTCCTACGCCGCGCTCGACGAAATCATCGCCCGCCTGGGTGACCGCCAGCAGTTTCCGGATGTGAAGCAAATCGTCATCGCCGGGCACTCCGGCGGCGCGCAGGTGGTTCAGCGCTATGCATTGCTCGGCCACGATCAACCAGCCCTTGAAGCAGCAGGCGTGCAGGTGCGATACGTGATCGCCAATCCGTCGTCCTACGCCTATTTCGATGAGCGCCGGCCAGTGGCGTTCAGCCACGCGGGTTGCCCGCAATTCAATCGCTGGAAATATGGGCTGACGGATTTGCCCGCCTACGCCGAAGGACAAACTCTCGCACAACTGCAGGAAAAGTACCTCACGCGTGACATCGTTTATCTACTGGGCCAGCAGGACACCGACCCGAATCATCCGGCGCTGGACAAGAGCTGCGAGGCCAAGGCGCAAGGGCCGTATCGATTGGCCCGCGGGCGTTTTTACTTCGATTATCTGAAGCGGCTGCAACCGCAAGGGTTGAAGCAGCAACTGATTGAAGTGCCTGGAGTCGGGCATGACGGAGATGGGATGTTTACCTCGCCGGAGGGGCAGAAGGCTTTGTTTGGGCAGTAGGTTTTGCAGTGCCGGATCTGACGCCATCGCGAGCAAGCTCGCTCCCACAGTGGTTCTCTAGTGATATTCAATATCGAGTCCACACAGACCTATTGTGGGAGCGAGCTTGCTCGCGATGGCGATTTAGCAGACGACAAATTCGTCAAGCCGACAACATCTGCCGCAACTCGACACAATCCGCCGCATGCCAATCGGTCAATTCCGGCCATGGATTATCCGGCAGATTCACCAAAACAGTCCGCGCTCCCGCCGCTCGCCCGCAATCGAGATCGAAGCGGTAATCACCGACCATCACCATCTCGCTCGCCGGCACCTTCCACGCTTCGGCCAGTTTCAGCAGCCCGCCCGGATGCGGTTTGGGTGGTGCATCATCGCGACCCAACACATCTTCCAGTGCAAAGCAGTCGGCCAGGCCAATGGCCTCCAGCGTGACATGCGCCAGCTCCCGGGCATTGCGCGTGAGAATGCCCAGGCGATAACCGCGCCCGGCCAGCTCACGCACCAGCTCCACCGCGCCCGGTGCCGGTTGCGAACCGAGGGCCAGGTCCCGCTCATGCTCCAGCAGCCACGCATGTTTGGCTGCGGCTTCATCGGCCGGCAGTGCGGCGAGGTGAGTCAGGATGTCGTGTTCGGCAGGGATCGCCAACGCCACGCGAATCGCCGCGAAGTCGTGCACGGCGACCGTCAGGGTACCGTCCATGTCGAACACCCAGTGACGTACATCGGCCAGGCTCATGCCCAGTCCTTGCGATGACGGATCAAGCCTTCCTGGGTGACCGAGGCCACCAGTTGCCCGGCGCGGTTGAACACGCTGCCACGGGAGAATCCACGGGAGTTGCCGGCCCACGGACTGTCCATCGCGTAGAGCAACCAGTCATCGGCACGCAAATCCTGGTGGAACCACAACGCGTGATCGAGGCTGGCGACCTGCATGTCCTTGTGCCAGACCGACTTGCCGTGGGGCTGCATCGAGGTGGTCAACAAGCCAAAGTCCGATGCGTAGGCGAGCAAATACTTATGCAGCGCCGGCGAATCGGCCAACGCCCCGTCGGCGCGGAACCAGACGTACTTGACCGGGTCGGAGGGTAGCGGGTTGTAGGGATCCTTCTCGGTCACCGGGCGAAATTCGATCGGCTTCGGGCACAGCAGTTTTTCGCGCATTTTCTCGGGGATCAGGTGCGCGCGCTGCTGGGTAATTTCCAGTTCCGATGGCAGGTTTTCCGGACCGACCACTTGCGGCATTTCGCTCTGGTGCTGAAAACCTTCTTCGTCGTATTGGAACGACGCACTGCACGTGAAGATCGGGTGGCCCTTCTGGATCGCCGTCACCCGGCGCGTGCTGAAACTGCCACCGTCACGCACCCGGTCAACCTGATACACCACCGGCAGCCCGGCATCGCCCGGACGCAGGAAATAGCCGTGCATCGAATGCACATGGCGCGCCTCTTCAACCGTCTGACTGGCCGCCGACAGCGACTGGCCGAGCACCTGCCCACCGAACAACTGGCGAAAACCCAGATCCTGGCTGCGGCCACGGAACAGGTTTTCCTCGATCGGTTCCAGGGTCAGCAGGTCGACCAGATCATCCAACACTTGGCTCATTCAGATGCTCCTCACGCAACACATTGCCGCGCAGCCTTGGCTGCAACGGTCGATTCAGTTTCTGGACCGGGCCCATGAAGGCCATTGTAAACGTCCGTGTCAGGTTATCCATGCAAGGTTTGCAGCCATTGTTCGCGACTGATGCGATACAGCACATGCCGACACAACGGATGATCGGCCTCGAGTCGCGGGTGATCGAAGTCATTTTCCGGATCATGGTGCATGCCGATGGCCTGCATGACTTTCTCTGACGGCAGATTGGTTTGCGTGGTGAAGGCCACAACCTCTTTCAGCGGCAAGCGGTCGAACCCGCAGCGCAGAGCGGTCCACGCCGCTTCACTGGCGTAACCCAGGCCCCAGTGCTCGCGGGCCAGGCGCCAGCCGATTTCCGTGGCAGGGGTGAAAGGCGCGTCGAAACCGACCACACCGAGCCCGGTAAAACCGATGAATTGGCCGGTGTCCTTGCGTTCCAGAGCCCATAGGCCGAAACCATGCTCGGCGAAATGGCCACGGATTCGCCCGATCAATGATGCACTTTCCAGCCGACTCAAGGTTGCCGGGAAATAGCGCATCACCTGCGGGTCGGCACACATCGCCGCAAAGTCCGCTAAATCTTCATCGCGCCACTGGCGCAACAGCAGCCGAGCGCTTTCAAGTTCCAGTATTGGCTCCATTGCTCCCCGCCCTCCGTTTGCATGCCGCAAGTCTACAACGCTGGTAGGATCCTTCTCTCATTCCTGAATGAAATCATCATGCCGCTCCCGCTGATTTATCACGAAGACTACAGCCCCGAGTTTCCGGCGGATCACCGCTTTCCGATGGACAAGTTCCGCCTGTTGCGCGATCACCTGGTGGACAGCGGCCTGACCCGCGACGCCGACCTGTTGCGCCCGGATCTATGCCCCGCAGAGATTCTCGCCCTCGCCCATGACCCTTCGTATATCGAACGCTACATGAGTGGCGAATTATCCCGCGAAGACCAGCGCCGCCTCGGGCTGCCCTGGAGCGAAGCCCTGGCCCGGCGAACGGTGCGGGCGGTCGGTGGCTCGTTGCTCGCCGCCGAGCAGGCGCTGGAGCATGGCCTGGCCTGTCACCTGGCGGGCGGCACCCACCATGCGCACTACGACTACCCGGCCGGGTTCTGCATCTTCAATGACCTGGCGGTGATCAGCCATTACCTGCTGGAAAGTGGAAGGGTGAACCGGGTACTGATCTTCGATTGCGACGTGCATCAGGGCGACGGGACTGCACGAATTTTGCACAACACCCCGGAAGCAGTGACCGTTTCCCTGCACTGCGAGAAGAACTTTCCCGCACGCAAGGCCGAAAGCGACTGGGACATTGCGCTGCCCAACGGCATGGGCGATGCCGACTACCTGAAGGTGGTGGACGATGCACTCAACTACCTGCTGCCGCTCTACCAACCGGATCTGGTGCTGTATGACGCCGGAGTCGATGTGCACAAGGACGACGCACTGGGTTATCTGAAGCTGACAGACGAAGGCGTCGCCGCCCGCGATGAAAGCGTGATGCGCCATTGCCTGGGTCGCGACATTCCGCTGGTCGGGGTAATCGGCGGTGGCTACAGCAAGGACCGCCAGGCCCTGGCCCGCCGTCACGGCATCCTTCATCACATTGCGCAACGCGTCTGGCAGTCATCAGGTTGTCACTGAGCTGTGGATGCTTTACCCACAATGCCTGTGGAACTGCCTGTGGATAACCTGAGTGAAAGGGCCTACAGCCCATGCTGCGTACAGGCTACAGAACACTGATTGTTTTATAACCAGCACTAGCTAACACCACCGCCCCCCCTGTGGGAGCGAGCTTGCTCGCGATGGCGTCGGCACATCCAACATCCATGTATCTGACACACCGCAATCGCGAGCAAGCTCGCTCCCACAGGGGACGGGGCTGGTAGAATGCCCGGCTTATCCCGTCAGACCGCAGCGCACCCCATGACCCAATCCTCGCCAGCCCTCCCCCCTCACGTCGCCATCATCGGCGGCGGCCCCGCCGGTCTGATGGCGGCCGAAGTGTTGAGCCAGGCCGGGATCAAGGTCGACCTGTACGACGGCATGCCTTCGGTCGGACGAAAATTCCTCCTGGCCGGCGTCGGCGGCATGAACATCACTCACTCTGAAGCCTACCCGGCGTTTCTCTCGCGCTACGCCGAACGCGCCCCGCAGATCGCCCCGCTGCTGCGCGGCTTCGGTGCCGATGCGCTGTGCCAATGGATTCACGAGCTAGGCATCGAAACCTTCGTCGGCAGTTCCGGCCGGGTATTCCCCACCGACATGAAAGCCGCGCCGCTGCTACGCGCCTGGCTCAAGCGTCTGCGCGACAGCGGCGTAGTTATCCACACCCGCCACCGCTGGCTCGGTTGGGACGAGCGTGGCGGATTGCGCATCGACAGCCCGGAAGGCGAAAAGACCGTTCAAGCCGATGCCACCCTGCTCGCCCTCGGTGGCGGCAGTTGGTCTCGGCTGGGCTCGGACGGCGCGTGGATGTTGTCGCTGGAGCAACACGGCGTGGGACTGGCGCCGTTGCAACCCAGTAATTGCGGCTTCGAGGTACAGGCCTGGAGCGAATTGATGGTCAGCAAATTCGCTGGCGCGCCGCTGAAAAACATCGCCATTGGCCTTAACGATGACGTGCCGCGGCTCGGCGAATGTGTGATTACCGCCACCGGGATCGAGGGCAGTCTGATCTACGCCCTGTCGGCAGCGATCCGCGAGGCGATCAACCGGCACGGTTCGGCAACGATTCATCTGGACCTGTTGCCGGGCCGGCCTGTGGATAAAGTTATGGCGGCGTTGAGCAAACCCCGGGGATCGCGCTCCATGGCCAAGCACCTGCACAGTCAGTTGGGTATCGATGGGGTCAAAGCGGCGCTATTGCGTGAACTGACCGGCGTCGACTGCTTTGCTGACATGGCCTTGCTGGCCAACGCGATCAAGGCATTGCCCCTGACGCTGGTGAAAACCCGTCCACTGGATGAGGCCATCAGCAGCGCTGGCGGTGTGTTGTTCGAGGCGATGGATGAGCGATTGATGCTCAAGCAACTGCCTGGCGTGTTTTGCGCCGGGGAAATGCTCGATTGGGAAGCGCCGACCGGCGGCTATCTGCTGACCGCGTGTTTCGCCAGTGGGCGAGCGGCCGGGTTGGGGATGGTGGAGTGGTTGCGGCGCTAGGCTGAAGACCCAATCGTACCCATCGCGAGCAAGCTCGCTCCTACAGGGGGTCTGCGTTGTCCACAAATCCCCTGTAGGAGCGAGCCTGCTCGCGATAGCGGTCTAGCCGACGCTGCAGCTATTAAGGCTTGCGCTTACGCGGCCCGGTATTGAACACCGGCACCTTGCGCACAGGCTTGATCGAAGGCTCCGCCGGCGCAACCTCTCCGCTATCCACCCACTTACCCAGATTGCGTTTACCACCGCCACCACCGGAAGCCTTGGGCTTCTTCGGTTTCTTCGGCTTCTTGACGACCTGGCCACTGGCATCGGTGTCCGGTACGCGGTGCTCGGGCTCGAAGTCCGGCTCGTTCTGCCGCTTCAAGGTCTGGCGGGTCAGCATCTCGATAGCCGACAGCAGATTCACTTCATCGGCGCAGACCAGGGAAATCGCCTCGCCCGTCGAACCCGCGCGGCCAGTACGACCAATGCGGTGGATGTAGTCTTCGGCGACGATCGGCAAGTCGAAGTTGACCACCAACGGCAGGTCTTCGATGTCCAGGCCACGGGCCGCCACATCGGTGGCGACCAGGATCTGCACTTCACTCGCCTTGAAGCGGTCCAGTGCGCGCTGACGAGTCGCCTGGGGTTTGTCGCCGTGGATGCCGTCAGCGTTGATGCCCAGACCCTGGAGTTTATCCACCAGCGCGTCCACGCCGTTGCGGGTCTTGGCGAACACCAGCACCTGCTTCCACTTGCCCTTGCGCATCAGGTGCACGAACAGTTCCGGCTTGCGCTTCTTGTCCACCGTCACGATCCATTGCTTGACCGTATTGGCCGCGACGTTGCGCGGGCTGACTTCGATGCTCAGCGGGTCGTTGAGCATCTGCCCGGCCAGCAGGCGGATGTCATCGGAGAAGGTCGCGGAGAACAACAGCGTCTGACGCTTCTTCGGCAGCGCGCGGTAAATGTTCGCCAGCTCCTCGGAAAAGCCCAGGTCGAGCATGCGGTCGGCTTCGTCCAGCACCAGGGTCTGCAACTGGTTGAACTTCAGCGCGTTCTGGCGGAACAGGTCGAGCAAGCGGCCCGGGGTCGCCACCAGCAGATCGACACCGCTGCGCAGTTTCATCATTTGCGGGTTGATGCTGACGCCGCCGTACACCGCGTAAGTACGCAGCGGCAGGTTTTCGGCGTACTGGCGCACGGCTTCGTGAACCTGCTCGGCCAGTTCGCGGGTCGGCACCAGGATCAGCGCGCGCACCGAGTTGGCGGTGACTTTCGGCCCTTCCATGGCCAGCAGTTGCAACAGCGGCAGGGCGAAACCGGCGGTCTTGCCGGTGCCGGTCTGGGCCGCGGCCATCAGGTCGCGACCGGCCAGCACCGCCGGAACGGCTTGCGCCTGAACCGGCGTCRGAGTCTGGTAGCCGAGCGTCTCAAGGGAGCGCAGCAAGGGTTCGATCAGGCCAAGGGTGGCGAAAGTCATGGGAGTACCGTAGGAAAATTCAGCGCAGTTGTGCAAAACGAGTGTGCAATGGCGCGCAGTTTACCCTAATTCACACGGGATTCTGTCGGTACTACCGTCGCCACCACTGGCCGCGCTGGCGTGCGACGCCACTGCGGCAGGCCAATCAATACTACGGCGCTGATGATTACCGCCATCGCCAGGGCTTCTTCGATACCGATGGTTTCGCCGACGAACACGATCCCCAGCAACACAGCCACCGCCGGGTTGACGTAGGCATAACTGGTAGCCGCCGCCGGGCGCACGTGTTTCAACAGGTACATGTAAGCGTTGAAGGCAATGATCGAACCGAACACGGTCAGGTAGGCCAGCGCGGCCCAGCCTTCGATCGGCGGCATCTTTTCCAGGTGTTCACCGCTTACCGCGCTGCCAATCAGCAGCACCACGCCGCCCACCAGCATTTCCACGGCACTGGCCATTGCGCCCTGAGGCAATGGCAGATGCTTGCTCCACACCGAGCCGAAAGCCCAGGTCGCCGCCGCGAAAATCAGCAGGGCCGCGCCCAGCGGGCTCGATTGCAGGTTGGAGCCGAGATTGAGCATGGCAATACCGATCAGCCCGAGCACGATCCCTGCCCATTCGAGACGGGTATTACGTGCACCCCAGAAATAGCCGCAGAGCAAGGTAAACAGCGGCACCGTCGCCACCGCTAACGCGGCGACACCGGAAGCCACACCGGTGTGCTCGGCAACACTGACCGCGCCATTACCACAGGCGAGCAGCAACACACCGATAACCCCGGCGGCCTTCCACTGTGCCCAGGTCGGCGCCGGTGCCCCTCGCCAGCGCAGGAAGGCGTACATCAACGTTCCGGCGATGACGAAGCGGATGCCGGCAAGCAGCAGTGGCGGCCAATATTCCACGCCGATGCGGATCACCAGGTAGGTCGAGCCCCAAATCACATACAAGGCGAAGAAGGCAGCGATCAAGGGTAAGGGAAAGCGACGAAGGCCGGACATGGGGCAGCTCACAGGCAAGGACAAGTGAACGGCTATTCTAGAAAGGCCAGCGTCGAAAAATAAGTTACAAAACCTGTTTAAAGCGCCAGTACACTTTTCAAAACACGGAGTTAAGCGCTATAAACCGTGTTTTCGAAAGTCGGTCATTATCAGGAGTCACCCCCGATGGATAAGTACGACCGCATGCTGCTCAGCGCCCTGCTGGAAAACGGTCGCGCGTCCTACGCGGACCTTGCGCGCAAGGTCAACCTGTCCGCCCCCGCCGTGGCCGAGCGCGTGGCCAAGCTCGAAGCCAGCGGTGTGATCACCGGCTATCAGGCAAAGGTCGACATGGCCAAGCTCGGCCTGCCGATCCAGTGCGTGATCGAACTGCGCCTGAACCAGCACGGCAACCAGAAAGCCTACGACGACCCGATCAAAATCCCGCAATTGACCGAATGCCATCGGGTGACGGGTGACCCATGCGTGATCATGCAAGCGGCTGTGGGCTCGATGCCGGAGCTGGAAGAACTGATCAACCGGATCGCAACGTTCGGGTTCAGCAAGACGTCGATTGTGTTGTCGAGTGCCATCGAGAAGCGGGTGCCGCTGGGGCATATCGAAGGCAATGGCAAATAGATTTTCTGTAGGAGCGAGCTTGCTCGCGATGGTATTTCAGGCGCCAAGTAGTGTCGGCTGTACCTTTTTCGCGAGCAAGCTCGCTCCTACAGGGGTTATGCGGTGTATTCAAAAACCGCGATAGCGCTTGAGGTGTTCGTTCACCTTCGCCGCCGGAACCTTCTGCAACTTGCACAACAAGTCATGGGACAGCTCGCGCAAGCCATGCTTGTGCCGCAACTCCTCGGCCAGGTGCGCCGTCAGGTTGGCCGCCATCTCGGCATCGGCCATGGCCCGGTGGGCCTTGCCGGTGTGGGGCAAGTTGGCGAATGTGGTGAGGGTGCCGAGCTTGTGGTTCGGCGCGGCGGGCATCAGCCGGCGGGCCAGTAGCAGCGAGCAGGCAAAGTTCTGCAAGCGGGTGCGTTTGATTCGCCCCAGTTCGAAGTCCCAGAACTTCTGGTCGAATGCGGCGTTGTGCGCCAGCAGTGGCGTGGTGCCGACGAATTCATTCACTTCGTTCATCACCTGCTCCGCCGACGGCGCCGTACGCAGCATGGCGTTGCTGATGCCGGTGAGTTGCTCGATGAAGGCCGGGACGCGCACACCGGCGTTCATCAGGCTTTGGTAACGCTCGACGATGCGCCCCTGTTCAAGGATCACCACGGCGATTTCCGTGGCCCGGCAGCTGCTGCTCGGGGAGATCCCGGTGGTTTCGAAGTCGATGACTGCTATGCGTTCCAAACCTGGTTCAACTCCGTAAAAATCAATTCTTGAGCAGCAACGCGCCTTCGATCGGCACGTAGCGGCTGGCGGCGCGGATCAGCGAGTTCGCCGTCAGGCCCGGCACGCCGTAGGCCACCGCCTGCACCCCGTGCTTGCTGATGATGCGTTCCAGCAGCATGTCGAAATCACCATCGCCGGAGGCCAGGACGATTTCATCGACATGGTCGGCGGCATCCATGATGTCGAGAGTAATGCCCACGTCCCAGTCGCCCTTGGCCGAACCATCGCTGCGCTGGATGTACGGCTTGAGCTTCACGGTGAAACCGAGGTTGCGCAGGATCTGCTGGAACTGCTGCTGTTTGCTGTCGCCACGGTCGATGGCGTAGGCGTAGGCTTCGACGATCTCGCCCTGTTTGCTGATGTCAGCCCACAGTGCGGCGTAGTTGAAGTGGCAACCATAAGCCTGACGCACGGTGTAGTAGAGGTTCTGGACATCGGCGAACACTGCGATTTTTTTCACCGGCTTTCCTCAAGGCTGAATCAGGCACCAGGCCCGAAAGGTCGCCCAGTATGCCAGCCCAATGGATTGTTCCGCGAATAATCAGCTATGTGGCAAGGGAGCAAGCTCCCTTGCCACATATGTGTCAGACGAAGGAATCGTCGTCGCCGCCGAAGAACGATGAGTTGTCATCGCTGTAGTCGGCGTCGCTGAACCCGCCCTGATCGTTGCCGTAGGAGTCGTTACCGGCCATGCGCTGGTCATCGCCCCAGCCATTGTTGCCCTGGTCATTGACCTGGGCCGGCTCTTCCTTGATGACTTCGACGACTTCCGGTTGCTGATTGTGATGGAACAGGCTGCTGATGCCTTGCGCCAGCATCACGCCACCCGCCACGCCGGCGGCGGTTTTCAGCGCACCACCGAGGAAACTGCTGCCGGCCGCTGCCGGAGCCTGCTGTTGCGGCGCATAGCCTTGCTGTGGAAAGTTCTGCTGTGGGGCACCGAAGTTCTGCTGTGGCGGTTGCGAACCGAACGACGAGCGTCCCGGCTCACGCCAGCCACCGCTCGATGGCGGTGCGCTCTGGGTGGGTGCCGGTTGTGGATCACGGGAAGCGCCACCAAAAATACTCGACAAAAAGCCACCGCTACTCGGAGCCGGAGCCGGGGCTGCCTGAGCCTTGACCTGTTGCAATTCGGCCTGCAGCTGCTGGACTTGCCGGGTCAGTTGCTGGTTCTGCTCGTCGAGGCTCTTGATCGCCGCCTCTTGCACCAGAATCGCCTGGGTCATGAAATAACCTGCCGCCGGCTGGCGCGTCAGGTGTTCCTTGATCCGCGCCTCGGCCAGGGCGTCGCGCGGGGCTGAGTCCGTTTCGGCCTGTTGCAGCCGGGAAAACAGTCCATCGATCAGGGTTTGTTCTTCGCTGTTCATGGCGACCTCGTAGATTGCCGGGGGAAATCGTTGCCCTTTTCCACTGAGGATAAGGTGCTCGACCTTAATGGAGGCTGAAACAAGATGTTTCAATGACCTTTACCGAACGTTTACGTTTGCGTCCCCGAGCACTTGATCGGTTAAAGTGAGCCACTGCTTCCTACCTGCGATACCCACTGATGAATCCGTTAGATGTCCTGCGTGACTCGCTGTATTTCTTCAAGCGCAATCTTGGCCAGATCGTGCAGCTGTGCCTGCCGCTGGTGATGCTTGAGGCGCTGCTGCAACAAGTGGTCGACCACTCCACGGAGCCGGACAGTTTCCCCGGCATCAGCGTGATTGTCGGCTTGCTGGTGTACCCGCTGTACACCGCCGCGCTGATTCTGTTTCTCGACGCCCGCAGCCGCGGCGAGTCGCCGCGCAACCGCGACCTGCTGGCGACGGCGGCGAGCCTGTGGCCACGCTTCGCCCTGCTGACGGCGCTCAATACCGTGCTGATTCTGCTGGGCCTGTCACTGTACTTCCTGCCGGGTATCTACCTGATGGTGACCCTGGCATTTGGCGAATACCTGCTGGTGTTGCGTGGCCTGGCGCCGCTGGCAGCCATGAAGGAAAGCCTGCGCATGACCAAAGGTCATTTTCTGCGCATCCTGCTGTGCATCCTGAGTGTGATGGGGCCGTTGTGGCTGCTCAAGGGGGCCACCCTGGCGGTGTATCCGGAACCGCAAAACCCGGTGATCTCGCTGCTTATCGACAGCGCCCACAGTTTCCTGCAGCTGTTTACCAGCGTGGTGCTGTTCCGTCTGTTCATGCTGATCAACCCGTTGACTGAAAGAAATGACAGCTCGCTCTGACCTTGGGCGCGACCATCGCTCTCGGGTATGCTCGGGAACAATTTTGTAACGCCAATAAGCCGAGCCATGACCCGTCTACTGCGCTACACCCTGCTGGGACTGCTGATCGTGATCGGCCTGATCGCCGTGATGATCTACAGCCTGACCTGGCGCCCCGACGCCAAAGAAGTTTTGCCAGTCAGTTGCAGCGCCCAGGCACCCACCCTGGTCCCCGGGCAGGCGTTGAAGGTGATGACCTGGAACGTCCAGTACCTTGCCGGCAAGCGTTACGTGTTCTGGAATGACCTGGCCGCCGGTACCGACGAACGTCCCACAGCGGAAGACATGGCTTTCAGCCTCGACGAAGTGGCGCGGGTGATTCGCGACGAACAGCCGGACATCGTGCTGTTGCAGGAACTGGACGACGGCGCCAAGGCCAGCGATTACCAGCACCAGTTCAAACTGCTGCAAGAACGGCTCGCCGACTTGTATCCCTGTGGCACCAGCGCGTTCGACTGGAAGGCCGACTTCGTGCCGAACCCGCACATTTTCGGCAGTGTCGGCCGGCAACTGGCGACCCTGAGCCGTTACCAGATCGAACATGCCGAACGGCTGCAACTGCCCATAGCCTCGGGAAATCCGGTCAGCAGCCAATTCAAACCCAAAGACGCCTTGCTGGTGAGCTACTTGCCGTTGAGTGATGGCGGACAATTAACAGTGCTCAATACCCATCTGGACCGCGCCACCCAAGCTGACAATACCTTGCAAAACCAGGTGACCGCCGTGGCCAGGGCCCTCGATAAACTCGAAAGCCGTGGCACGCCGTGGCTGATCGGTGGGGACTTCAACCTGTTACCCCTGGGCCAGTATCGGCGCCTGTCCGATGCGCAACGCGCACCCTACTCCGCCGACAGCCCGCTACACCTGCTGTGGGACAAGTACCCGATGATCCCGAGCAACAACGAAGCCAGTGGTATCGACCGCGAACGCTGGCTGACCCATTACCCGAACGATCCCGGGCTGAACGGACCGGACCGGACCGTCGACTACCTGTTCTACAGCCCGCGGATCAAACGGGTGGAGGCGATGGTGCGGCAGGACGATACGTTGCGCATCTCCGATCACCTGCCGGTGATTGCGCGGTTCCTGTTGCCGGCTGCACCCTGACACCTCACTCCAGTCAGACACATAACCTGTGGGAGCGAGCTTGCTCGCGATAGCGGTTCATCAGACACAGATGTGTTGAATGTGCCGCCGCCATCGCGAGCAAGCTCGCTCCCACAGGGTCTGTGTATGCCCGACTTAATGCACCTCCTCCAGATCATCATGCAGCAACCCGAAGATCTCGCGCTTCATCTCGATGAACGAGCGCTCCATGACCATGTCCAGGTTGCGTGGACGCTCAATCGGCACATCCAATATCTGTTTGATCCGGCCAGGTCTGGCGCCCATGACGTAGACCCGATCGCCCAGCAGAATCGCCTCGTCGATGTCGTGAGTCACGAACAACACGGTCTTCTTGCTGTTGCCCCACACCCGCAGCAACAACTGCTGCATTTGCAGGCGCGTCTGGCTGTCGAGGGCGCCGAAGGGTTCGTCCATCAGCAGGATCTGCGGGTCGTTCGCCAGCGCCCGGGCAATCGCCACGCGTTGCATCATCCCGCCAGACAGCTGCTTGGCGTAGTTGTCGGCAAAGCCGCTCAGGCCCACCTCATTGACGTAGTAATCGACGATGTCCTTGCGTTGCGCCGCTGGCATGCCGCGCCGCTTGAGGCCGAACTCGACGTTCTGGCGCACCGTCAGCCACGGGAACAGCGTGTAGCTCTGGAACACCATGCCGCGATCCGCACCGGGGCCTTCCACCTGTTGGCCGCCGACGTAAATCTCGCCTGATGTCGGTTCGGCCAGGCCGGCGGTGAGGTATAGCAGGCTCGACTTCCCGCAACCCGAAGGCCCCACCAGTACCGCAAATTGCTGGTCCGGCACCTCGAACGACACTTCCTCCAACGCGGTAAAGGTACCGCCATCGGGCTTCTTGTAACTCAGGCTGACCTTGTCCACTTGCAGCCGTGGCGCGTTCACCGGGGCAGCCTGAGGGGCGGTAAAACGATGAGTGGCGGCGGTTACTGAGCCCATGCGGTAATCCTCAGGCGTAGGAAACGGAACAGTTGATCGGTGACCAGGCCCAGCAGGCCGATGATCGCGATGGCCAGGAAAATCACATCCACCTGAAAGCCACGCATGGCCTTGAGGCTCAGGTAACCCAGGCCACTGGAAGCGGCGACCAGTTCAGCCACCACCAGGTAAGTCCAGGCCCAGCCCATGGTCACCCGCAAGGTGTCGAGCACGCCCGGCAGGGACGCCGGGGCGATCACATGCAGCACCGCGTCACGACGGTTCGAACCGAGGGTATAGGAGGCATTGATCAGGTCCTTGGAGATGCCTTTGGACACGTCCGCGATCATCACCAGTTGCTGGAAGAACACGCCGAAGATGATCACCGACACCCGCTGCTCCAGACCGATGCCGATCCACAGGATGAACAGCGGCACGAACGAGGTCACCGGCAGGTAGCGAATGAAATTCACCAGTGGTTCAAGGAACGCCTGGACGATGCGGAAGCTGCCCATCAGCAGTCCCAGCGGCACCGCCACCAGGGACGACACGATGAAACCGACCATCACCACTTCGACACTGGCCCACACATGCTGGCCGAGGGTGCCGTCGCGCCCCAGGCGCACGGCGGCCTCGACCACCGCGCCCGGCGTCGGCAGGAACATGCCCGGCACCACGCCACCGTAGGACAAGCCGGCCCACAGGCCGACCAACAGCACCCAGGCCAGGCCGCTCGCGCTCCAGATCACCGAGACCGGCAAACCGGTCTTGGGCGTGATGCAGCGGCTCAGCCATGAATTGCGCTTGAACATGCAGCCTCCTAGAGCGGGGTGACGAAGCGGTTGTCGATCAGGTCGTCATTGCTGACGTTGTAAGGCTTGCCTTGCAGCTCGCTGGCGGTCTCGTTGGCCAGCTTGATCAGCGGCGCGCTGTCACCCGGCTTGCCCGGTGCGCCCAGAAGTTTTTCGCTCATGGCCTGATCGTAGAAGCGCACGCCCTGGGCGGCGGCTTCGAGCTCCTTCGGATCGGCCAGATAACCGCCAACCCCCTTGGCCATGATTTTGTAGGCTTCCTGCGGATGATCCTTGGTGTACTGCACGGCTTTGTACAAACCGGCCACCAGGGCCTTGACGTCTTCCGGCTGTTTTTCGATCACAGTGCAATTCAGTGCGACCACGTCGACGATCACCCCCGGTGTGCTGCTGCTGTCGATCAGCACCTTGCCCTGTTTCTTGTCGCGAACCATCGACAGGTGCGGCTCCCAGGTCACGGCGGCGGGTACGCGACCGGCGATGAACGCCGTGGCGGCATCGTCGGCCGTCATGTTCTGCACGGTGATGTCGCTCATTGTCATGCCGTTCTTCTTCAGCAGATACGACAACCAGAATTGCGAGGTCGAACCTTCGTTTACCGCCACGGCCTGGCCCTTGAGCTCTTGCAGGCTCTTGACGTCCTTGCCCACCAGCACGCCGTCGCCACCATGGCTGTCATCCAGCGCGGCCACGGCCTTGAAGCAGAATTGCGGGCGATACTTGAGCACCTCGTCGATGGTCGACGCCGAGCCGGACAACTCGCCGGAAGCTTGTGCGGCCATGTACATCGCCGCTTCCTCGACCACCGGCAATTCGACGGTCAAACCGTTTTCCTTGAAGTAGCCAAGGTCCTGGGCCAGGTACAGGGTACCGTAGCCGACCCAGGTGGTATGACCGATGGACAGGGTGCCGGCCTGGGCGCTAGTGGCGACCGTCGCGGCGATGGCGGTGACCGCCAGTGGATGGGCAACGCGGGTAAGCAAGGACTTGATCATGGAGCACTCCCAAAGCTGTTGATTTAGTTTTGTCATGGGCAGTACGGCCAACGGCCCTCATGCAGCTGCGGCCTGTGGTCTCTGATGGACCCTTCGRCGTGCAGCATTGGGCTGGCTGGAGAGATCGATGTTGGCCCAAGGGCGGGATTAGGAAAATGAGGAAATATGTGGATGCGAACGATGAAAAAACTCGTTAGCGCGCACCGTCAAAAGGCGCTATTTACGGGATTGCTCTAGGTGGGTGCAAGACGATCGAAATGTGTTGAATAGGCCATAGCATTCGCGGGCAAGCCCGCTCCCACAGGTTATGTGTCGTGCCCAAAACGTGCGACCGACACAAATTCTGTGGGAGCGGGCTTGCCCGCGAAGAGGCCCGCAAGAGCGCTACAAAGTCAGAGCCGGCCGTATTCCTGCGCCGTACGATCCATCGCTTTCAGGGTCTTGCTGATCAACTCGTCAATCTCTTCACGACTGGCAATCAACGCCGGCGCCATGATCATCCGCCCCAAGGTCGAGCGAATGATCACCCCTTCCTCAAAACCAATCGTACGGCAGCGCCAGGCAATGTCGTTCTCGTTGGCAAAACGCTTGCGGCTGTTTTTGTCTTCGGCCAGTTGCAGCGCCGCGACCATGCCGGTGCCCTGGATATCGCCCACCAGCGGGTGCTTGCCGAACACTTCGCGCAGGCACTGTTGCAGGTACGGGCCGATGTCATCCTTGACCCGCGTCACCACGCCTTCATCGCGCAGGGCCTTGAGGTTGGCAATCGCCACCGCCGCCGCCACCGGGTGCCCGGAATAGGTCAGGCCGTGGGCGAACACACCGCCCTGCTCCACCAGCACCGAGGCCATTTTTTTCGACAGGATCAAGCCGCCCATGGGGATGTAGCCCGAGGTCAAACCCTTGGCGATGGACAGGGTGTCCGGCTCGAAACCGAAGTACTCGTGGGCGAACCATTCGCCGGTGCGACCAAAGCCACCAATCACTTCATCAGCGCACAGCAGCACATCGTACTTGCGGCAGATGCGCTGGATTTCCGGCCAGTAGCTTTCTGGCGGGAAGATCATACCGCCGGCACCCTGGAACGGTTCGGCGATGAAGCCTGCGACCTTGTCGGCGCCCAGTTCGAGAATCTTCGCTTCCAGTTGCTGTGCCGCACGCAGACCGAATTCGGCCGGAGTCAGGTTGCCCTCGTGGGCGAAGAAGTACGGCTCGTCGATGTGCTCGATGTCCGGAATCATGCCGCCCATTTCGTGCATGAACTTCATGCCACCCAGTGCCGTCGCAGCCAGGGTCGAACCGTGGTAACCGTTCCAGCGGCCGATCATGATTTTCTTCTCGGGCTTGCCGAGCACCTGCCAGTAGCGACGCACCGTGCGGATCAATACCTCGTTGGCTTCAGAGCCGGAGTTGGTGTAGATCGCGTGGCTGTAGTGACCCGGCAGCAGGCTGAACAGCAGCTCGGACAGCTCGATCACCTGCGGGTGGGTGGTGTGGAAAAACATGTTGTAGTACGGCAGCTGCTCCAGTTGCTGGCTCGCAGCAAAGGCCAGGTCCTTGCGCCCGTAACCGAGGTTGGTGCACCACAACCCGGACATGCCGTCGAGGTAACGCCGGCCATCGTTGTCCCACAGGTGCAGGCGCTCGCCACGGACCATCACCCGTGGCCCCTCGTCATTGAGGGCTTTCTGATCGACGAACGCATGGATGTGGTGCGCAGCGTCGGCGGCCTGGTAGTCGCGGGTTTCACGTGGTGTGGTCATCGCCAGTTCTCCGTTTTGTTATCAGCGCAATTGAAACCAGGTGGTCTTCAACTGGGTGTATTTATCGAATGAATGCAGGGACAGGTCGCGGCCGAAACCCGACTGCTTGCCACCGCCAAAAGGTACGGTCACGTCCAGTGCATCGACGCTGTTGACCGACACCGTACCGGCCCGCAATTGTCGGGCCACACGATGGGCGCGGTTGAGGTCGTCGGTCCACAGTGAAGCTGCCAGCCCGTAGACGCTGTCGTTGGCCAAGTGCAAGGCATGGGCCTCGTCGTCGAACGCCGTGACGGCCAGCACCGGGCCGAACACTTCATCGCGAAACAGCGGCATGTCCGGGGTCACGCCGGTAAAAATCGTCGGCTGAATGAAGTTGTCCGAGCCGTTGAAGATCGACTGCCGACCGCCACAAACCTTGGTCGCGCCTTGCTGCTCGGCCTGCTGGATGAATTTCATGATGCGCGCGGTCTGACGGCTGTCGACGATGGCCCCGGCGGCGCTCGACGGGTGCAGCGGATCCCCCGGCAACCAGCGCTCGGCCTGGGCCTTGAGGCGTTCGACGAACTCGTCATGAATCGAGCGTTGCACCAGCAGCCGCGAGTTGGCCGAGCAGACTTCGCCCTGATTGAAGAAGATGCCGAACGCGGCTTTCTCGGCGGCCAGATCCAGGTCCTGACAATCGGCGAACACCAGGTTCGCGCTCTTGCCGCCGCACTCCAGCCACACTTGCTTGAGGTTCGACTGGGCCGAGTACTGCATGAAATACTTGCCGACTTCGGTGGAACCGGTGAACACCAGGCAATCGACGTCCGGGTGCAGGCCGAGGGCCTTGCCGGTCTGCTCGCCAAGGCCCGGCAGCACGTTCAACACACCCGCTGGTACACCGGCTTCCAGCGCCAGCTCCGCCAGGCGCAGGGCAGAAAAAGGCGACTGCTCGGCCGGTTTGAGGATTACCGAGTTACCGGCGGCCAGGGCCGGGGCGAGTTTCCACGCAGCCATGTCCAGGGGGAAATTCCACGGCACCACGGCCGCCACTACGCCCAGGGCTTCACGGGTGATGGTCGCCAGCACGTTCTGCGCACTCGGCGCGACCTGATCGTAGAGTTTGTCGAGGCTTTCGGCGTACCAGCGGAACACTCCAGCGGCACCCGGCACGTCGATGTTGTAGGCATCGGCGACAGGTTTGCCCATGTTCAGCGAATCGAGCAGTGCCAGCTCTTCACGGTTTTCGAGAATCAAGTCGGCCAGGCGCAACAGCACTTGCTTGCGTTCGGTCGGTGAGCGCGCTGCCCAGGTACCCGCCTCGAAGACCTGCCGCGCATTACGCACCGCCGCGTTCACGTCTTCCTCGCCACATGCCGCGACATTTGCCAGGCATTGACCGGTGGCGGGGTTGATCGCTGCGAAAGTCTGCCCCGACTGCGCCCCACGGTGCTGGCCGTCGATCACGGCATGGTCGGGAAACCGCAGGGATGCGACTTTGCGTTGCCAATACTCAAGCTCGAACACGTTCAGATGCTCCAGAGGACATTCTTGTGTATTGGATAGTCGCTCAGGCCCAAGCGGTGGAAAACCAGTAAAAATGTGTTCGCAGGCCAAGAAAAAACTACGTAGCCAATCTCCCTTCTGGCGCAGCATGTGGTTATTGTTCAACCACAACAAATCGCTGCCCGAGCGGATAGGGGTGGCGCGCAAATTGCCAGGATGCCTGATCTGTTCTCCCCCCGAGGTTTGCTGTGGCTGCCTACAATCTGCGTCAATTGAAATACTTCATCACCACCGTCGAATGCGGCAGCGTCGCCGAGGCCTCGCGCAAGCTGTACATCGCACAGCCTTCGATCTCCACGGCCATCAAAGGGCTGGAAGACAGTTTCGGTGTGCAACTGCTGATCCGCCATCACGCCCAGGGCGTGTCGTTGACCCCCAGCGGTGCCCGCTTTTACCGCAAGGCCCAGGAGCTGCTGCGCATGGCCAAGGAGTTCGAGCAGAACGCCCTGGCCGACAACGACGTGGTGTCCGGGCAGATCGATATCGGCTGTTTCGAAACCGTCGCACCGCTGTACCTGCCGCAATTGATCGCCGGGTTTTCGGCGTTGTACCCGGGGGTGGAAATCCGCATCCGCGACGGCGAGCAACAAGAGCTGGTGCAGGGCCTGACTTCCGGTGCTTTCGATCTGGCGATCCTCTACGAGCACGACCTCGACGGCACCATCGCAACCGAACCCTTGATGCCGGCGCAACGGCCTTACGCATTGCTGCCGGCGGATCACCGCTTTGCCCAGCAGGCGCAGGTGTCGCTGCGGGACCTGTGCCTGGAGCCGATGATTCTTCTGGACGTGCAGCCGAGCCGAACCTACTTCGTCAGCCTGTTCGATGAGCTGGGCCTGACGCCACGCATTGCCTTCAGCTCACCGTCGATCGAGATGGTGCGCGGCATGGTTGGCCAGGGATTCGGTTTTTCGATCCTGGTGACCAAACCGCATTCGGAGTGCACCTACGACGGGCAGAAAGTGGTGTGCGTGGACATCGCTGAAGAGGTCACTGGTTCGGGGCTGGTGGCGGCATGGCTCAAGCGCGGGCAACTGACCAAACCGGCGCAGTTGTTCGCGGACTATTGCCGCGAACAGCTGACCGCAAAATCCGAAAGCTCAACGCCGTCCGTGTAGGAGCTGCCGCAGGCTGCGATCTTTTGACGTTGATTTTTTAAGAGCAAAAGATCGCAGCCTGCGGCAGCTCCTACGTTATCGCGCTGCGATTACTTGCGCGGTTTGATCCGCGCAGTCGCCTCGGCCACCAGCGGATCATCCGGCCAGTAATCGCCCGTATCACCTATCGATCACCTACATTGACACCGCTCCGGATATTGAAATCACTCGGTAAGGCGGGAATTCGGCCAGAGAAGGTTGACTGTCAATGAGGATCGATAGGATTGACAAAAAATAAGACAAATATGGGGAGGATTGACAGGCATCACCGTCGGTTTTTGAGGAAACGCAATGAAGATTGACACCTTAGGGAGTCGCATGCCCGCAACCATCAAGCCACTTGTATTTGTCGTTCTTCAAAAATCACGTTTCGTTCAGCGCGTGCTTGAGTCAGCAAATTGCGATCACCGTCTACATAAGTGATGTTGTTTTTTACTTCGTAGATGTAGGCGACTGAGTCGTGGTCGCTCAGATGCTCTATTCGAAGCAAACGTTCCATACGCCAATCGCCACTTCCATTTAATCGGCCAGGCGTGACCAGTTGAATGCTCTCCACCTCGCGCCCGGAATGGGGATCAGACAGGAGGTCATCTAGAAGGGCGAGGCTATCGAGCATTAGGATGCTTCTTATCTGTTCAAATTTAACTCTCTGCACAACGGTGACATAAAACCAGACGTGAGCCAGCGTGAGCTCAACATATTTCCACGTTCGGTAATCTTCGCTGAAGTATTGGCGAAATAATGGGTCTTCTGCGTCGATCGGAGTTCTAAACATCAAATCATATCCTTTGTATACTCTATAGAGTATAGCGATTTTTCCTTTGCAAAGGCTTCATCTTTCCTTTTGCGAGCATCGGCAAATGGAACTGAAGAAGGCTTTCGGATTAGCGGTTCGCGACATCCGGCTTAGCAAAGGCCTACCCCAAGAGGCCCTCGGGCCGAGTCAACCCTTCGTCAGCGATTTAGAGCGCGGCATGAAATCGCCGAGCCTGGAAAAAATCCATGAGTTAGCGTCCTCACTGGGTGTCCACCCTTCCACTTTGTTTGTTTATTGCTATTTCAAGGCGGGCGAGGCAAAAGAATCGGCAGAAGATATTTTGGTGCGCGTGCAGGATGAGTTAGGAACTATCGGATTGAGCTCAAAAAAAGGTTGATGAAAAGCGACCAACCTCAATAATCGACAAAGCGGGCAGCAGTTGCCGGAAGGGGCGGCAGCTGAGCGTTCGAATGTTGTCGATTTCTGCCTGTCAAAATTGGCCGAAATTGGCCGGCAGATGCCGGCCATGAGGGGCAGAACGGCAGTAGCCCAATGGCCTTGAAACTGAAGATGGCGTAAGCCTAGAAGCGGATTAGGCTCTAGTCTCCGTTTTGCTCAATGTAAGTGGCGTTGCGAAGTAGCCGCTCGAGGGGGGGGCGGATCGAGTCAGGCAAGTAGACTCCTCCTCAGTCGTTCAAACGTCAAAGACTATTAATAACTTCATTTAGCTCGTCGCGTGAAATAAGTCTGCGATGATATTCATGTTTGTCATGCCCCGAAAGAGGGCCAATTACTAACGGATGGCTTGCAGAAACGTCATGAGTAATCAATACCGTAACAGCCACATTACTGTCGATAGATCTAGTTTCGTGTAACTGACCTGCACGCATGGAATATCGCATGCCCGTAGAATATTTTTGGATCTCCCCATCCGTGATATTTAAGGTTTCATTTTTTCTTACAAGAACTGAACTATCGCCAGTATAACTTGCTTCATAAACAGAGCATGGCATTCCAGCCCCATCAATAAACACGCATCTGTTAATAATTTCACCAGCTAAAACCCAGCTTGTAAAGTTGAAGACATGATCATGAATGGTTACCCCTTCACCTTGGTTAAGGTTTTCGGAAATTGGCCAAATATGCAGTCGCGCTTTTCTATCGCCCTCCACAAAAAAGACACATGAAATAAATCCCAGCGGATGAGCGCGAAACTCGAGACCTCGACCCAAGCACATCTCGATTACATCTGCAGGGCTTAAAGTCCATGCATCAAGAGCTATTTGCAGGGTAGAGATGCTTTGAATGTCAGCTAAATTAGTAGGGGTCTGACGGAGCATTGATTGCCTTCCTAATCACTTCAAGGTCTAATTTGCAGTTCTCGATTACACCCTTCAATCCTGAGCACTTAATTATCTCCTCCAGCTTGGAGGCAGTAACCTCGTCTTGAAATTCAACCTTGCCGCAACATTTAAACTCTTCTGCCTGACGCTCAATTAATCGTATGTCATCTTTATAGGAGTCATAAAAATACGTGCCCGCATCGGCTCTTAGTGCGCACGCCTCTTTTTCTTCCTTTGTTACTATCACATGGTTTTCTGATATATCAAACCGAAATGCAGAGAACGATTTAACAAAAAACAATCTTATACCGAGTAAGGGCTCAGTGGACTGGTATTTAAAAGCTGAAATTGCAGTAGAAACAATCTCTTCTTGAACGACCTTACAGCTCCATGGCGTACCTTTTCTTCCGGATTTTAGACTTTTTCGATATGTTGCATACTTGGTGCAAAGTGCGTCATCCCTTGGATCTAGGAGATATACAGTTATGTCACGACCGATCCCATCATTTCGTGCAGCTTCCGCCAATTTAGGAAAAGTAGTGGCTCTTGTGTAACGGCCGCAAGCCCCTTTATATATCCAGAACTTGCTCGTCAGCGTAGCCTCTTTTAGCAAATGACCAATTTGCTTCGGCTCGACAATCTCTATGGCAGATCGCTTCACAATTTCAGGTCTAAGCCAGAATACAAAACTCCCAATAAAAACGGTTACAATTATTGAAGTAACGAGATTATCAAGCAATGAGATCAATGCAGTTTGGGCACTTGAGGAGATTAGCTTCTCKATTTCTGGAATTAATAAAAATYTAAGAAGCACAGCAATCAAAAAAACTAGCGAAAGCACTATGTAGAAAGTTTGTCTGTAGTGCTTTTTTGATAAAATTTCGTCCATATTCTCAGTGCTCACTAATGTTATTCATAAGCTCACACCGAGATGAGCAGGGGCGTATCCGTGACATATCGCTGACCGGTGACTCAGCGATGATAAATGCCATCATCCAAGGGCGGACCATCAGTAGTGACTCCGCTGATGGAATCCCTTGGCTCAAAGATTGATCCTCCAAATATCGCGTCAAAATCAGCTTCCACATCCCGTAGGTAGTCCAAGATGATCTCCAATAGCCCTCGGAACGTGTGGCAGTGCCATTCGATGTGTGGAGTTATTACTGCGAGAACCCTGGCTTTGAATTCATCTAAATCCGTCGGAACGTCCAGCAGCGAGCCTGTGTGCAACACCGGCGCCATGCTCATGTAATTGAACATGGATAAGGCCATTAGCGACGTACTACTCTTATTTCTCAAGTGATCAAACTTTTCTTGGTCTTGAGGACTAAGATTTTCGTAAGCACGGTCCCGCAAAGTGTTGCACGGTTCGGTGTATTGAAGCGGGTTGTCCGCCGCATCACCGACAAGTGGGCAAAAATACCTTTTCCACCAGGCTTCAAAATATCGTTGCTGGAACTCCAGGTACGTCAGCCCTACAATGTTTGTGTTTTGCGTATACCGCTTGGCACCCTGCTGAAGCCCATGCTTCGAAATGATAAATCCGATGTTGGCACCGGTTTCATGCATAATCGTCGTGAACGAGTGCACTACGGACTGGGGTATGGCGCTGCCCCAATTCTTGCATTCCACGATGTATCTGACCTTGTCCACACTCCGGACGTCTACCGCCATGACATCCACATTCACTGAGCCACGCGGCGTTTCGAGATCAACCTCTACGTCTGCCGACAGGCCGACATTACGGAAAATTCGTTGCACACCACTTTGAAGGTCTCGCCAGTCTTGTGGTAGCGGATTGTCGATCACACCTGCGTCTCCTGTGTGCAGTTCGCAAGCAAGGAAGGCTACTGGGTCGCACGAACGACGTCCACCAACTGTTCTCATCACCAGAGTTGGATACAGTGATGGTCCATCAGGTCCTCTATTCACCCTATCGGGCGGCGACCTGCCCCCACCCGGCTCTTGGGTCATCGCAGGGATCACACACTTTGATTGGGTTACTCATCGACGGAGATCCTTCAGAGCGTTCCTGACGCACTTCAAATAGTTCACAGGTTTCGGACTGATGTCATACCGGTTAACTCCCCAACAATCCGCTTCGTTGCCGCTAATCCAGACAACTTCGTCGGATGGGATCTTCTCGATAAAAGCCATCACTGCACCGTATGCTGTCCCATGGGCTATTGCATGCTCCGCAATCGCTTCGTTGCAGAGAGTTTCGATTTTTCTTGTTTGTGCATTAAAGCAGCCATGAAACCCGAGGTATGAACCAGGAACGGCTACATGCTCTCGTCCAGCAATGAAAATAATTGCGGCGCAAGCGGAGATGCACCTCCCGCCTGGAGCTATATAGGTATTTACGTAGTTGGCATCGATAACCCCGGATAGTGCAAACGCAGCTTGAACACTGCCCCCAGGGCTTTCCAGAACCAATGTGTAGTATCCATACGAATGTTTGGCATTCGGCGTCAGAGCAGCTTTGAAGCGAGTTGCATCTCCAGCCACAATCTCACCGCGACCCAGGATTGCGGGTTCACCTTTCATGGCCACCACGTCAAAGGTCATCGCAGACGAGCACTCACAAGCAAGTGACCATAAGGCGATTGCGACTAGCTGCGCGACAGGCGCTCTCATGGTATTCGATTCATTTCGGCGCATTAGCGTCCAATTCCTTATAGACGGCAAACCGTGTCGCGATGGCATGTCGTATAACGCTTCTTGTCGGTCTGTAAGTCCTTTTCTAGCTTAGACGTGAACACGGCAAACGCGACATTGCCCAGAGAGAAACACGAAAAGGTGATGGCCAGCCCTACTGCCTAGTAGCTTCGAAAGAAGCATCGGTGATAATTCTGATTTGTGATTCTTTGGCCATCCGTCCGCTCTTGGCCGAGACTGTGTAAAAACGTTTTTGAGCGCGACAGGTACTCAAAATCGGACTGGAAATCACGTTTCTACGCGAAATCCACATATGCTGACGTGCCGATAAATTTCAGATTTAACGTAGATGCGCATACTTCAATTTTGGTGAAGCGTTTTTACACACTCTGGGCCGTTTTCTGCCGTTCATGGTTACGGAACGTGCTGGTCAAGTCCGATGCAAATGGGTGGTCAAGTCAGTGCAATTACCCACTTTGCCGAAGCGCAGGGCATCAAGGGCTTTGCCGTTGAGCTGTAAAAGGTAGGACTTCACGATTCGGTGATCCGTGACGCCGGCGTGTTTTGTTTACTTACGACGCTGCGCCAGACGTAGCATCAGGTCTCGGGCTTCACCGTACCCATACGCGCGCAGGAATCCATCGTAGGTGTCGGGGAATGCGATGATTCGCCCTGCGTAATACTCGAGAGGCACCGCTATGTCGGCCTCGTTCAAATAGTTCTGTTCGATGAAGTGCTCAAGCACGAGCATGTGGTCAAAGAAAGACTCGAAGCTGTCGCGTATGAACTCCTGCTGCTTGTCGAACCCCATACCCTTCTGGTGCACCACAAGCGCCAGTTTCAGATCCCTCCAATGCACCGTGAAGGGCTGCTCTTCGTAGGTAAAGGTTCGTCCTGACCAGTCCATCATCCGCATTGCCGAGCGCGCCAATGGGTCGGTGAAAATCTCCTTCATCATGTCCCGCGCCGCGGCAAGTTGCTTTTGACGATGCTCGTTCTGTTTCTCCTGAATAGCTTTCGTAGCAGATCGGAGACCGTTCCTTACACCCCAGAATGCGATGAATATGCTCACTACGGCACTGACAATGACAATCCAGTCTTTGAGGGCAATGGGCAGGAATGTATCTTCCTTGGGCATAGCATCAGTGGCCAAGGCCAATGTAGCTGGTATCAGTATCATTAGCGCAACCTGCCAGGCGATGTGTAGCCCCTTCTGTGTAGCTTCCATGTAGAGACCTCGATGGGGTGGGTCTTCAGTTACACGTTTACGGCAACCGGCTGAACAACGGTTGGCAGTACCACCGGGTCGATCACCTGCGTCAGCAGGTATTCATGGCCTTCAACATGCCAGTTTGCCCAGATCCTTCCCCTCTCATCAGGTTCCAGACTCAGCCAGTTCCTTTCTGGAACCAGGAAGTGCCCCTTGAAGCCAATCGGCAACATACGAGCCCGGACCCCATACTCGATGATCTCTTCCCCGGCCCCAAACTTCTCCATGAAGTAAACGGCCACAGCTGCAGGTGGGGTGTGCACTATTCCGGTCGACACCAACTGAAAGATGGCTCCGGCTCCATTTCCATGCTGAGGCAGGGTCGACTCGATTACTGCCGCCGCCGCAACGTGAACGTCTCCGCTCACAATGGTGACCCGGACTCCTTTCGCAGCGAAATTCAACAACCGCTTGATCAGCCGCTGCCTTTCATCACGATGTGGCTTGCTGCGCCAGTGATCGCGCAGGTCGTCCTCGAGTTCCCATTGGCCTGGCAGGGCATTGAGAGCAACCTCCGCGGCGTTCAAGTCGAGGTAGGCAACTGGAAGGCTGGAATACACGATCAGGTGCTTGTGGCTCGCAGTGCCGGGCTCTTCCAGCCACTTGAAAATAGCGTCCCAGGTGTGCTCCGAAGCGATCCGGGTAGGCGTGAATCCCCCCTTCATGGTGAGGTCTGGCTGGCGTTCACTCCGCAGATCGGGGACTAGAAAAGCAACCTCTCCCACGCCGGTATAAGCGAGGCTAAGCCCCTTGGCCTCCGGCTTCTGGCCGGGCACGGCGGACGGGTGTACCTGACCGTCGCCCAATTGTTGCTGGAAGATTCGGTAGTACCGAGTCGCAAGTCGGAACAAGTTTTGGTAGACCTCACACTCGTGCAGATCCTGTGGGTATGAGCCCCAGCCATCAGTAATGTCGTGGTCATCCCACATGGCCACGTAGGGAATGGATTGGAGAATCTCGCGTGGGCCTGCCTGGTTCCAGCGCTGCACATAGAGTTGGGCGAAGTATTCGTCGACTTGCTTTTCCAGCTTCCTGGTCCACTTCGCATCTACCTGCTTACTGTGCGACTGATCAGCCCAGTCCTTCATCTCTCCCGGGATTACCATCAGGTCATCGGTGTAGACCTGATCTCCTCCCAGGAACAGGAGGTGGAACTCCTTGTCCTTGACCTTGTGGCGCGCCGCCATGTCAAACCAGCGCTCGTTCTGCCGATCTTTCACTTTTTTTCGGTATTTGTCGGCAGAGAACCCATTGCACGACCCATAGGCCAAGCGGGGAGACTTCCCGGACGGCGGGACAAAGAAACTGGCTTTTCCGCCGGACACATCACAACTGCATTTCCGGGACTCAAGGCCAGCTTGTTGAATGACCGACAGATCCACCCTCCAGACATCTTGAGTTGGCGCGACGAATGGGATTGAAGCGATCTTGGTGAGATTGTCCACCGTGCAATTGGTTACCGCTGGCTGCGGTTTTGCATCGCCCTTATCCAATACGACCAGGGCTGAGACCTGATACTGACCGTTGTTGATACCGCGAAAATGCAGGATGGGACCGAGTAACAGGCTCATGCGCTGTCCTCCGTGACGGAAATTGGAAGAAGCCCGTCCTCGCTGACCCAATGCACTCCAACAGCGGCGGCCGCAGCTTTCTCGATAGTTGCACTTTGATACTAGCTGGCACCTAAAAAGTTGCCAGATAATCCAGCCGCTCTGTAGAGGGCAATTAATACAGCAGCTCGGCCTGAGAGAGCTTCAGGGCCACAACCTGACAGGCAACTTGAGTCGACGCAGCAACGTCCGCTTTTGGCCGAGGCTGTGTAAAAACGCTTTTGAGCGCGACATGTACTCTAAATCGGACTGGAAATCGCGTTTCTACGCGAAATCCACATCTGCTGACCTGACGTGCCGATAAATTTCAGATTTAACGTAGATGCGCATACTTCAATTTTGGTGAAGCGTTTTTACACACTCTGGGCCGTTAGCTGCCAGTCGTGAAAGGCAGCTAGTAGTCTGATCACGCAACGCCCAGCCACTCCAGGCGCTCCTCGAGATTGACGCGGGTGGCGCGAGCGTCATGCAGTAGACGAATATCGGCGGCGTCATAACCGCTCTCCTGGAGCATGCGGCTGATCAGGTAGCCATGGCCTGCGGGTTCCTATGGCTGCCCATGTGAAACGTCAACAGGCCCTAGGGAGACTCAAAGCCAGAATTGGCTTCGTAGCCTGTAGGTGTCCAATTGATTTCCCGGCCCCCATCACAATCTCCACCTCCCAGGCATGCCCCGGCAAAGGACGCCCCATGCCCACAGAAAACAAACTCACCCTGAACCCGTGCACACCAATCACAACGGGGACGGGCAGCACGCAACGCCCAGGCCGGAAGTTCTGGGACAATCCGCCTGTCAGATGCTGAATTCGCTGCTAAGTTTTGCGCGAGTTTTGCGCAAGCCTGAAACGAGAAAGTGGATCAAGCCGCTAAGTGATTGATCCCCTTACGAAATATGGTCGGGACGAAGTGATTCGAACACTTGCCCCCTAGCACCCCATGCTTGAAAATGGGCATAAGGCCCAGCATTTACTGGCTCTCCCTCTGGCGCTCGCTGCAAACGATGCCTAACAGAGCCAAGCATGAAATAGCGAATCCCCGAAAAAGTCCCCACGCCTTTTTCGGCTCATCTCCGGCGCCCTGCCGAATGATCACACCTTACCTGACTGCTACGCTTCCTCTATCCACGGAGGAATACCATGCCTCACTCTGACCTGCTCCCTTCCCTGCTCTTCAAGATCAACGAGAATCAACTCGCCCTCGAGGCCGCCATCATGGAGCTCACGAACTGGGTTGAGCAGCGCGGGGCAGCCGACGTCGCCGACAACGTACGTGGCGCCTTGGAGGCCATCGACCGGAATGAAGAATTCATCAAGATGACGCTTGCGGTATTTATAACACCCGAGTAAGCCTCTATCCGTCATCAGCACATGCGATAGGCCGATGATGGATTGGAACAACTGATCATAAAGTGAGCTCTGTGACAGAGTTTGACGAATATGCATTCGGTTTCTGTGGAGGTAGACAGGTACCATTCTTCATGTCCAACAAAGAAAAGAAAAACGGACAAACACTGTTTTGCCCCACCCGTAGATTTATTGAAAATAACCCATAATATTTTGCGAACTTGCTTTCTTAGGGCTTAGTTCAACATGCTTAATAACCGACTGCGGCACTTGCCAGGTTTTCTTCAAATCAACACTTTTAGCTCTTTCTGCCACATAGAAGACGCCTTCTGACTTCACGATCAGATACAGAGGATGCCCGTCCTGAAACCTACTCCCATCACTAAGTGTAATAACTATATCCGGCTTATCTAACGCGCCTGAAAACTCGAGAAATCCGACAATTCTCCCACACGCACGGGCCATGTCCAAAGCTAGAAAAACATACACTAACAGAATCAGAAAGCGCCCCCCGACAGAGAGACTCATCAGAAAATTAGAAAAAGAAAACCTTCTAAACGACAGCAGCAGGACAACAACCAACGAAATAGGCAATGGCCCAATCAACAAAAACCACTTCAGAAAGTGAGTAACTTGATGAGTAAGCTGCTCATTCTGCTCGCGTAACGCACTGTCTTTTAGTGCCCCCGAGAGCCAACCCGACAAAGTTTCCACATTACTCCAATATATGTTTATGGCCCAGCCACTAAACAAAAAAAGGACAATGAAAAGTGGTACATTATCGCACAATGCCCTACTAAAACTTTCTTTCTTCCTAGCTTCCGAGCTGACAACCATCCAGATGACAAGCCCGGCCAGAAAAAATATAACAACAAAAGTCCGAATACTGTCTGCCACGGGAATCTTTATATCGGAACCATTAATAAAATAGAAATCAAAGTAGCTGGTATAAAAATAATTACCAATATACGTTGCCACTGCAAAAAGCAAAGAGACTACTGCACCCACCTCTACCTTTGAGCGAGCCCACTCGAGTAAACTTTTTATCTGTTCGTTCACGATATAATTCTTTCAATGCGTGTCGCGGACACCCCAAACCTTCTTACAAGATAAGCATACAGTGCCGCAATTGCGAATACGACAAGCGATAACAATGACCCCGTCACCATAGTTTTTAAATACACCGAAACAAAATGATTATGAACATTCAATAAATCAACAAGCCACACTGCAAACGCCCCTGTAAAAACCTCGATGGCAGGAATTAACTGCAGTGCTACTTTGACCAGCACTCCCACCTTTAGCGACGTCAAAAATTCATGCTTCATCTTCAAAATCGCCCATGCCTCTATAAAGGTATAAATACAGGCAAAAGAGATAATCCCGGCCAACATCGCTATTATTTTTACTACACCACTATAGTCCGTCAGCACGGCGGCAACAAAGCTAGCAACAGCACTCAATGACACTAGCAAACACCACTTAATAAATAGTTTTAATGTAATATCCATTCGTTGTATCTCCTGCATTGGCTCACACATTCGTAGTGGCTACTCATGCTGAGTGTAGTCGCACCTGCATAAACTGAGGGAAACGCTGATCTACTCGGCTTTTCGCCCCCAAGGCGCCCTACAAGCCTTGATTTATAAGGGGGCAATATCTGAATTTTGAATTAATCAGCACCTCCTTAGGCTCTGTACGAAAACCCTTGAAACACCGAAATGGGTAGAATCGCCGCTATCAAAGGCAGGAGCTCCTGATGGCCAAGGGTTATGACAGTGAGCGCATCCGCGAACAGATCGAGACACAGGGCGCCCAACCGGTGATCCCCAGAAAGCGCAACTCGATCAGGGGCAATGCCGACCTGGACAGGGGGCTGTATCGCTACCAGCATTTGGTGGAAAACGCCTTTGCGCGGCTGAAACACTACCGGGCCGTGGCGTTTCGATACGACAAGCTGAAGCGGAATTACGAGAGCATGGTAGCCATGGCCTGCGGGTTCCTATGGCTGCCCATGTGAAACGTCAACAGACCCTAGCAATCTCATATGCGATATGTGAGACGTTTATGATGGCGCGCGGTCTTGGTGAGAGAGATCTACTTGGCGACCGCAGAATCGCCGGTGTATTGCATGGAGGTTCCGGAAAGACGGGGCTATGGGAAACGATCGATAATGAGGAAGCGTTCAGTGGCATGCCAGCCACGAAGGCCTCGCTATTGCATCAGCTCGAAAGAGCAGCGCATTTCATTGTGCAGTCGGGAAGGATGCAAACCGCTGTGTACTACCGCGGAGTAAAGCTTGGCGGAGTAAATCGCAAGCACCGCCACTGCTACATCTCGGAGGGTGTAGTCCTCCGAAACGAATTTGCAGAGTTTCTATCGCATCATGGGTTTCGGCGGAAATGCAAGACCCAGGCATCAAGTTCCCACGAACATATCTGGTGGGAGGTGCCGTGAAAGCACTCCGTGCAATTTGGTTCAGCGTTGCAGCAGGCTCAACTCGTCGTCGATCACTCGCTTCGCGTAATCTACGCCCTTTTAATTTCCCGCGGATGTCCGTCCTGAAGCGACCCTGCTTCGGGAGATGCATTCAAATCGAATTTTGTTCGCCTCAAGCCGTTCGCGAACGTCTGTAAAGGGTCGGTTACCGTCCTTCGCGACAGGCAAAAAACGGCCGATTCTGTTGAAAAAGTCGGCTTCAGTTTCCACGGCAGAAAAGTATGCGCTTGAGATTGAAATCCTTACTTTGCACAGAGGGTTCCGGGCTCAGATTTCACGTAGCAGCGTGCAAAAAAGGCGTTTTCACTGCTCAATGCATGGGCGGCCAGGCTGGGCCGACTTTTTCAACAGAATCGGCCAAAAGCAGACCATGGACATGCTGCTGATGCGCCAGAAATGTGCTAGTAAGTCATTTCGCTTTTTCTCCTTGCCTCATGTTGCGTTTCTGGCGCGACACTCAAACCAAACAAGGAGTTACGCATGGACTAGGGACGTTATCAGACACAATCGGCGGAAAACATTACCCCACTTGTGTCGTCTACTTATAGTTAGGCCTCATACGTTTCAACCTTGTCGAAGGAGAGATCGCACACTTATTCTAACCCTGGACAACCATGGTGCACCGGAATTTAATGGCATACGGCAGCCATAGGTAATGCCCGAAATTCTGCCGGGCCAGTTTCGCACTTATGTAGCTACAGACTAAGTAGCGTCTAGGGTTTTCCAAGTTTTTGGCCCTATAATCCCATCTGCGACCAGACCATTTTTACGTTGAAACTCTCGCAACGCAGCTTCAGTCTTTGCGCCAAAATAACCATCAGAAATACAGTTAAGCCTTACTTGAAGGCTTCTAACCAAATCACTAACTACACCCCGCCTAAGGGTAGGGCGAGGCACATTGTTAGAGTTAACATCAGCCTCTACAGAAGGAATTAATGGGCGCTTTACAGCTGAGCCATCTAGATGCGCTTGTACGTCGGCCCGAAATTTTATCATATCAAAATTTGGATCAGACTTTCGCCCGGGCGGAGTTGCAAACTCTTTATGCCCTATACAAAAATCGACACTAGCATTTATTTTTTTCAGTATAGCCGCAACACCACACACATAGCTATAATATTGAATTTCGGACCATTCCTCGCTCGGCAAGCCTGAATGCTCAGCTTCGATCCCGATAAAACTACTATTACCTGTGCTAATCCCCCGAAAAATACCGACACCGGCATGATTACATCTGCCGGCGGCAATGACATAGTATGTTCCATCTCTTCCTAGGCCTAGCTGGGCTAAAGGACCCTGGAGGTCAGATCGGCCGTTTACAAGTGTTTTTAGCGTCGGCATATTGCCTACAATCGCGGTTGCAGTGTGGTGACAGATGACCCCTCGAACGGTGCCCATTTCAGCCCGGCCTCTAGTTGTCCACCCATCGACCAGTGCTACTTTAAGGCTTGCTGCTTCAAGGACTTCAGGCAACCAAATCAATGAGTAACTCATTACACGCCCCCTCCTTTAGCAGGAGGCAAATCTTCATCAGCCGTCACATCAACCACTTCCAATCCGCACGCATCCCGATCACCATCCGGTGACGACTCGCTCAACGGAAGAGGATCATTTAAACCTCCTTGCCGCGTGTCATCTCCATTACCTTGGCTAGTTTTAAAAATGGTGTTAAATGTCTCACTTAATTTATCAGTTGCCTGCTTGGAGAACATCCCCACCATGGCAGCCAATGCGACAATAGCATAAATATTAATTTTACTTGGATCATCTCCAACGGTTAGAAAACCGCCTCGGAAAGCCATATACATAATGAAGGACAACGCCATCCCGGTAAAAGGCCTTAACAAATACCACCAAATCCAATTATTGGTTAGCCTTTGATTACCAACGAAATCACCAAAAGAAGTTGCCGTATGGACAAATGAGCCAATTCCACCTGATAACATGACCAGCAAAACAAACACCGTATCGATGGTTATATCCTTACTTACATCAAAGGCAAGTGACAACTTTATCACCGTACTTCCTTTATTGCCAGGCACAAGCGCCCACGGCCAAAGATTCACAAACAAGTAAATCATAAGTAAAATAAAAAACATCAACCCGACACCGACTGCTCTAATTTGCCCAGGCGACGCAGCCTTACCACTATCAATGGTAACTGCTAAGACACTTAGATTGCTATCTGCATCACTCATGACCAAGCTCCAATTATTATTGGAAAACAATATCCTCCAGTCATAAACTGTTGCTTCTCGACTACCCATTTCTGAGACAGGCATCCTGCCTAAATCTTGACGATAGCTTACCGCGTAAAAATTTCAAGCCACTCACTTCTTCTAAAATTCAAGAGTGCTCACTCGCACCTAAAAACCAAACAAACCTCTGCGCGACGCTAAAATAAATCCATATTTTTCATAGCCCTATACTGAACCTGGCAGCTGATAACATCTGAGTAGCTGCTACGTTAAAGCTTCTTAGGCATAGCATGTGTCAGCTTTTCAAAAAATATGACCTATGCTACCGCGATACAACACATACAAATTTTATATTCGGCGGGGAGGAGCACCGATGATCAATTTGCTACCAATATCTGGTTCCTTCCATGCATTGATCGCCGTGCGGTCACTTGTAATCTGTTTTGCGATTACACTACTATCAGGCTGCTCGTTTCGAGGCACCCCCCCCTTATACCAACCCAGCGCAGATATTATTAATCGTATTGACCTGACCGCTATAGACTTAGCCAATCTGCAAGCAGCAACGTCAGAACAGGAGCGCAACCGCCTACAAAACAAAGCTATCGCTGTTATCAATCTTAATTTCAATCAATTTGAACGAGACTTGGTAGCTGATCGTGCCGATACCTCCGCCGCAGTTGCCGGAACGACTCTGGCATCCAGCATCGCAGGCGTATTAGTCGGTAGTGCCTCTGCGAAAGAAAACTTTGCCCTACTCAATGCAGGTGTCATAGGCGCGTTTGGAATCGTCGACAAAAACTATTTTTACGATAAAACCGTGCCAGCGCTTGTCTCTGCAATGGGGGCCGCGCGCGCCTCAGTATTACTACATATAAAGACGAGTCAACGCGACACCGTTGAAATCTACGACGGCACAGCGGCTATGGACGACATCAACGCCTACTTCACTGCTGGAACCGTGTTTGGCGCAATTTCCGTAATTACGACCAAAGCCGAGAACGATAAACAGACTGCGTTGGATAAAGTACGTGCACTTGAAGTACCAACGAACGACGAAATTACACGTCGCAAGGCCATTCGAGACTCGATATGGACGATAGATGATCAAGCTATGGGTAAAGCAAATATCGCTTTATCTGCGCTCGGCCTCTCTACGCAGAAGACCGCAGAGGATACCCGTGCCTCTCTGCTAGATATACTGAGAAATGGAACTCCTGAACGTATAAACAGTCTGGAAAAAGCGCTAAAAGGTTCGGGCCTTCTAAAGTAGGAGAAAAAATTATGGCTAATTATCATGTAGAACTCTCCGGACAATTTACACTGGATCAACAGTCGATAGCTATCGAAGGGGAGGAAGCGCTCGGATCAAAGTTCGTAGGCAGCCAAATTTGGACGAATGCCATAAACATAATCTCCAATCTGGTTGAATTCGAAGAGCTTAATACTGCCCCCATCCCCTCTCTCGGCATACCAATATTATCCAAAGCTCTACCCGATGGAGTGACACCGACTTGGGTTGGTCCAATGATTGTTCAAGGCTCAGTAGCTAAGGTGTACTTACTGCGCTCTTAGCGATCAGGTAGAACCGGATTTTCCGCGTTAATCGCGCCCGTTTCGTTAGTTGGCGGTAGCTTTCTGCAAAGGAGCTACCGCACTATCGAGATAGCTGGGTAATCAATTCACGTAAATTACAACTGCCTTTGAGCGATAAGGACAAGCTATGTATGAATCGCCCTTGATTCTGTAGCACAACTGACAGGCCRCTTTGGGTCCAGAGTGTGTAAAAACTGGTTCAAACATCGTCGACACTAGCGCCGACGATGTTTGGCTGGCTAACTACACCTAAAGCGCTCTTCGTAGCTCCAGCCCGCTTTTAATGCCACCAGTAACGCTTCTCAGCTCGTCCATCGGGCAAAACAGAAGGCTTTTCAGGCCGCCAGCGCTTTCATCAGATTCTGCGTACCGAGGATTTTCATCACTCGCTTCAAGTTGTAAGCGAGCACATTCAAGCTCATTTCGG
>NZ_JBFUID010000041.1:0-55970 GCF_056402055.1 Pseudomonas sp. P4_C4
CACCACGTCCCCAAGCTCGGTGACTTCGTAGACATCGTTGCCGCCACCGCCGACCATCGTGTCGGCACCTGCGCCACCGATCAGGACGTCGTTACCCGCACCGCCCACGAGCGTGTTGTCGAGCGCGTTGCCGGTGCCCGCAAAGTCGCCGCTGCCGCCGAAAAACAGATTTTCGACGTTGGCACTCAGCGTGTAGCCCGAGAGCGAGGTCCAGACCGTGTCGTTGCCGGCACCGGCGAGCTCGGTCACCACGTCCCCGAGGTCGKTGACTTCGTAGACATCGTCGCCAACACCGCCGACCATGGTATCGGCACCCGCACCCCCGATGAGAATGTCATTGCCGGCATCACCATTGAGGATGTCGTTGCCGCCCAAGCCGTTCAGGATGTCGTTGCCATCACCTCCGCTGGCCACGTCGTCGCCTGCCGTGCCGGTGAATATGTCGGCACCGGCGGTACCGACAAACAGATCACCGACCACTGTCGTTGCGGCAGAGGTGACTCGCTCAAGTGTGCCGAGGTCATCGGTGTAACTCGCGACGACACGCAGTTGCTGACCGACCTGCGCCTGGCTGGGCGTGAAGGTCGTGCCCGTCGCGCCGGCGATGTCGGCAAAGACCGCACCGTTCCCCACCTGCCACTGGTGGGTAATCACCGAGGTCGTGGTCCCGTTGGCGTCGGTGAACGCATCCGTGGCGGTCAAGGCCGAGCCTTCCGTCGGGGTCGTATCGCTGATCAGCACCGTGCCAACCGGTATGACGTTGACGGGGCTGCCGCCGAGCGGCGCAGTTGGCGCGGTCGGCGCCGAGAACACGCTTTCCAGCACGCCGTGGGCGTCCTGATAGACGGCCCTGACGCGCAGCAGCAGTCCCTCCTCAGCCGCGGTCACCGTGAAGGTCGGACCGGTCGCGGTTCCTAGTCCGCCTCCGAGCGCAATACCGATGTCGTCGAAGATACCGCTGCCCGGGTTTGTTTCGACCTGCCATACGAAGGCGATGGGACTGGTGATCGCACCTCCGCTAGCGACATTGTCCGCATCGCTGACGGTGTCGGCCAACACCGTCAACACTTGGCCAACGGCCGGCGTGCCATCGCTGATCCTCAGCAAGCCCACCGGCTCGGCGTTCAAGCCCGCCACCAGGACCAGCGACTGATCGGCGAACTGCAGCCGCTCGATATTGCTGAGCCTGTCAGTACCGTCCCGACCGACGACGCTGTCGGCCACGGTGGTCGTGCCGTCGACGTTCTCGATGACGGTGTAGTCAGCCAGAAGGCCGGTGTACAGGGCCGTGTCGAAGGAATGGCCAGGGTTAAGGGGGTCAGGCGCATCCGTCAGGATCTCACGGACGGCGACGAATTGGCCGGGGTTGTAAGTGCCGTTGAGCATGAGCGGCACCAACGGGACCATGCTGTCGAACGTTGCGATCTCCGGACCTGTGCCATCAATGTTCTGCCGCACGCTGATACGTACGTTGAGCCACTTGTCACCGTCGATCAGGTCATCGCCACCACGGCCTTGGATGATGTCGCTGCCGCCGCCGCCGAGGACGATGTTGCCGGCGCCGAACTGATCGTCTGCCGTGCCCACAATGCCGTCCGGGCCGGCTGCTGCGGTGCCGACGAACGAGCGCAGGCCGCTGACCAGGTCGAAGTTGGTGAGCACGCTGCCCTGAGCACCGGCAGCCGCGATCACGGTGGCATCGGCATCATCGCCACGCAGGATGTCGCTGAAGTGCGATCCCGTCAGACCTTCCACCAGTTGGAACCGAGCCACGGTTGCGGCCAACTCCGGCAGTGGCGGCGCGAGAGCGATTTCGGCGAGGCCCAGGTCGACGGACACGCCGAACGGGTCGTCCTTGAAGCCGGCCCAGTCGTAACCGGAGCCACCCAGGTAGCGGTCCCCCGCGCCGCCGTTGCCGAACATGATGTCGTCGCCACCTTCGGCCATGAATCTGTCGGGCCCGCCGGTGCCGATGAAGATGTCGTTACCGCGTATCAGGTCGAGCCCGTTCGGGTCGAAATTATCGCCGGGAGCACCATCGGCGGTTCCCTTCTCGATCCAGTCGTCGCCTTCGTTACCCATCAGTTGTTCGTCGGCGACACTGCCCATGATGAAGTCGTCGCCCGCGCCGCCGAAGACCTCCGAGGAGTCCTCACCGGTGACGATGAAGTCCTTGCCGGAGCCGCCGAGGTTCAGATTCAGGCCGTTGCCACTGTGGATAACGTCGTTGCCGTCGCCGCCATGAATGGTGTCGTCGCCGCCCATGTCCGTGATGATGTCGTCGCCGTCGCCCCCGACCATGAAGTCGTTGCCGTTGCCACCCTCGAGGCGATCATTGCCACCGTCGCCATAGAGCGTGTCGTCGCCGTCGCCAGAGACGAGAATGTCATTGGCGGCCGAGCCACCGAGCACCACATGGTCTTCGCCGGTGTACTGCAGGTAGTTGGTATCAGGGCCGACCGTCGCAGGGTTGTCCCGAATGACCAGCGGCGTGAGGAGGATGCCGCCGACAGGGTCGGCATTGCCCGGCAGGTTGTCGGCGGCCTCATTGACTGGCGTCAATGGATTGTCGACCAGTATGCCATCCGGCCCGGCAATCACGCTCGCGTTGAACTGCCTGGTCGGGTCGACCTCGAGGGTAAAGGCCGGAGTCAAGAACATGACGGCCGGGAGGTGGGTCGCATCCGTGTTGGCCATCACCAGTCTCGCGAACGAGTTGTTCTCCAACTCGGTGACGAAGTTAAGCCCCGCGTTGCGTTCCAGGTAGTAGAAGCGGTCGGCGTTCTGCAGCTTCTCCATCTGGGTCTCGAACACGAAGTTGAAGGTCGAGCCGAGCATGCCGCCAAACGGCATTTTTTCCTCGGCGAGGCCGCCGATCCAGAGGTCGATGTTGTCCAGACCGGTAATGGTGACGCCGGTCGGGCCACTCGCCCAGGCGCCGGTGCTATTGAGGAAGTCCAGTCGGTCCGCCGGCTCGCCGGCGCCGCCCAACACCAGGAGAGAGGCTGCGGCGCGCTTCCCGTCGAGCGTGGTGGCGCTGGTAATGGAGGCGTGCGTGCCATAGGCGGCGATGAAGTTGATCAGCGATTCCGGGTGCTTCAGGTGTTGCACCAAATCGGCCCAGCTGATGTAGGGCTTCAGGTTGCTGTCGCCGGTCGTGGTGTAGAACTCACGACGCGCCTCGTTCAGGGTCGGAAGCCCGGTATCACGGCCGCGCGCGATGTTGAGGGCGGGCAGGTCGAGCGGCAGGCCCAGCAAGTTGTTGCGCACCGCTTCGGTGACGAACTCATCGATCTCGTTACCGACCTGGCGCGTCACGCCGCGGACGATGGCACCGGCCGCCTGCGCAGGCGTCGGGCCGCTGGCCGCAAACGCCAGCGGATTGAGGAATGCCTGAATCAGGCCGATATCGCTCGAGACGAAGTTGGGGTCCAGCCGGTCGATGGTCTCGGTCAGCATCGAGTGGCCGAGGCGGTAGACCGCGTGCGCGAACTCGGCGACGATCGCCGGGTCGATCTCGGTTTGATAATTTTGGTGTTCGCCAAGGAAGGGATCGATGTTCGGCTGAATGGTACGCGCGAACTCTTCGAACACCAGGTGCTGGTACTGCATCTCGGTACCGAATTTCGCCGCCTGGAACAGGCGCTCTCCGTTCCAGTGCAAGGCAGCGATCTCAGCCGCGGTTGTTGGCAACACCAACAATTGGGCATCGGGCATCAGCCACTGGTTCAGGAAGTTGACATCGTTGGAGGCGATGGCCACATCCTTGGTGTGCTGGACCAGACGGTTGTGCTCCGAGTGGAAGATGGAGTGGACGGTGGTCAGGCCAATGTTCTCGTTGACCCGGCCGTCGCCGGCGATGTAGTGCGCGTCGAGCAGTTCATTGTCATAGAAGCCCGGCGCAGGCGTACCGCCAACGACATTGTCCGCATCGGCCGTCAGTGGCGCACCGGTCTGGCTGTCCACCGGAACGGCGTTATGGGCGACATCGATGAGGAACTGGTGGCCGGTGCGCACGGCATTGACCAGGCTGATCGGCGCAGCAGGATTACCCTCGACGAGAACATCATCGGCGGTATCAGCAATACCATCCGGGCCCCTCATCATGACCATCGGGAAGCCGTTCGGGCCCTTGATGAAATTGCCGTAGGCGTCGGTGGCGAGCAGCGGCACGTTGTCGAAGTCGGCATCAGTGAGGTTGATCCCGAGCAGGTCATGAGCTTGCGCCTTGACCACTTTCCAGGTAGCCATCCCACCGATTTCGACGTCGTCGGCAGTGCCGAACAGGCCATCGGCGCCCAAGTCACGATTGGTGATCAGCTTGCCGGTCGCCACCGGCTCGCCGGCGGCATTGAACTCGTAGGCGCGCAGGAACACCTGGTGCGAGGGATGCGAGGTATAGGTCTGGTTCTGGTCGACGAACGGCGTGGTGGTGTTTGCAGCCTCGTGAATGTCGTCGGCGGTGCCCAGGATGCCATCGGGCCCAGGCAGGTTGGTGGCGCGCGTCAACACCATGAAGTTGGTCGGGCTGCCCGGAACGAACAGCGGATCGTCCGGCTGCAGCGGGATGAACACCGTGCCGCTGCCGCCCTTGGTCACCAGGTCGAGGCCGTGGTCGAAGAACTGACCGAAGAAGGTCATCCAGGTATTGAACGGTGCGGACAGGCCCGCGTCCGGCGCCTCGTTAGGCATGAAAAAGGTCTGGAACGTCGTGCCGTCGGTACGGGTTCCAGTAACGACCTGCGCACCGTCCTTCAAGACATCGTCAACCGTGCCGAGGATGCCATCCGGACCGGGATCGAACGTGGCCGCGATCGCTGCCGGGTTGTTGGCGGTGTTGTCGGCGACCAGATTGCTGATGGTGCGAGGCTGCGAGTCGGTCACCAGGCCGCTGGTCTGGGCGTAAGAGGTGCCCGCCTCCGCCGTATCGAACTGTGCCGGAACCAGTCGCGGGAAGACCGTGTCGGCTGCACCGAACTCGTTCTGACCCGCCACCAGGTGGTTGAACGACCCGTCGACCGTGCGCAGGCCCAAAGGCATCCGTGCATTCGGCAGCATGCTGAGGAGATCCTCACCGGCCGCATTCCTTTCCGAGATCAGAATCTGATCGAGAATGAACTGCAGATCGGCCCGGATATAGTGCACACCGGTGCTGGCGACCGGAGTCTCGACCGGCAGCGGGGCTGCCGGTGGCGGAGCAACGCCGGCTACGACCGCTGCGGTTGGAGCAGAGAACGCCGTCTCAAGCACGCCATTTTCATCCTTATAGACGGCCCTGACGCGCAATTCCAGCCCGGCGAGATCCGGGGTCACCCTGAAGGTCGGCCCGGTTATGTGCGCCAATGCTGCGCCCCCGTCCGCAATACGGGTGATGTCCTGAAAGACGCCCGTACCCGGGACTGCTTCGAACTGCCAGTAGAAGGCGATCGGTCCGGTGATGGCACCGCCGGCGTTGTCGGCATCGGTCACGCCGGCAGCCGACACCCTCAGCAACTGACCCGTGGTCGGCGTAGCGTCCGGGGTGTTGCTGGCAGCATCGAGTATGGTCAGCAAGCCCAGCGGGTCGTTGTTGAGCCCGACCCCGCCAGGCAGGGTGAGCGACTGATCGTTGAACTGCAGCCGCTCGATATTGGTCAGGCGGTCGGTGCCGTCGCGACCGACGACGCTGTCGACCACGGTGGTCACGCCGCCCACAGTGGTGACGGTATAGTCGAGCTGGTTGCCAGTGAACAAGGCCGTGTCGAAGGCGGGGGCCTCCGTCAGGATCTCGCGGACGATGACCAACTGACCGGGGTTGAAGGTACCATCGAGCATGAACGGGATCATGGGCTCCATGCTGTCGAAGGTGGCGATCTCCGGCCCGGTTCCGTCAAGGTTCTGGCGCACGCTGATGCGCACATTCAGCCACATGTCGCCGTCGATCAGGTCGTCACCGCCGCGGCCTTCGATGATGTCGCTGCCACCACCGCCGAGGAGGATGTTGCCCGCGCCGAACTGATCGTCTGCCGTGCCCACGATACCGTCCGGGCCGGCTGCAGCCGCGCCAAGAAACGCCCGCAGACCGGCGACGAGGTCAATATTGGTGAGCACGCTGCCTTGGACACCGGCAGCGGCGATCGCGAGCGCGTCGGCATCATCGCCGGTCAACATGTCGCTGAACGCCGACCCCGACAGACCTTCCACCTGGGCGAACTTGGTATGCACGCCTGCAACTGAAGGCGACAGGGCCGATTGTTCGAAGACGATGCGGCTCATGTCCACAGTCACGCCGTAATGATCATCCTTGTAGGTGGCCCAGTCGAAACCGGACATGCCCAACATCTTGTCCGGGCCCTCACTGCCGATGAAGATGTCATCGCCGCCTTCACCGATCATTTCATCGAAGCCGCCGTCACCGCTGAAGACGTCGTTGCCGTCGGTCAACTTTGCCAGCAAAGCCGGTGGCAGGTTACCGGTGAAATTGTCGCCGGGGGCGCCGTCCTGGGTCCCGACCTGGATCCAGTCGTCGCCATCGCCGCCCATCATTTGTGCGTTCAGCCGGCTGCCGAGCATGAAGTCATTGCCAGCGCCGGCGAAGACCTCCGTAAAGTCCTCGCCGGTGACGATGAAATCGTTGCCGTCACCGCCGAGGATGATATTGGTGCCGTTGCCGCCGTGGATGACGTCGTTGCCGGCCTCTCCGTGGATGACGTCGTCGCCGCCCATGTCGGTGATGATGTCATCGCCATCGCCACCCTCGATCTCGTCGTTGCCATAGCCGCCTTCGAGGCGATCATTGCCGGCGTCGCCCCAGAGCGTGTCGTCGCCGTCGCCAGAGACGAGAATGTCATTGCCGGCCGTGCCACCGAGCACCACATGGTCTTCGCCGGTGTACTGCAGGTAGTTGGTATCGGGACCGACCGTGTTGGGGTTGTCGCGGATGACCAGCGGCGTGATCACGACCCCGTTGATCATGATGCCGCCAGTGGGATCGGTGTTGCCAGGCAGGTCGTCGGCGGTGCCCACAATGCCGTCCAGACCGGCAATCACGCTCGAGTTGAACTGCCTGGTCGGGTCGACCTCAAGGGTAAAGGTCGGGGTCGAGAAGATGAGCGCCGGGAGATGGGTCGCGTCGGTGTTGAGCATCACCATCTTGGCGAACGAGTTGTTCTCGAGCTCGCTCAGGAAGTTGAGTCCCTGGGTGCGGTGCAGGTAGTAGAGCCGGTCGCCGTTCTGCAGCTTCTCGAGCTGGTCCTCGAAGACGAAGTTGAAGGTCGAGCCGAGCATGCCGCCGAATGGCATTTTTTCCTCGGCCAGGCCGCCGATCCAGAAGTCGATGGCATCAACGCCGGTAATGGTTGCCCCATTTGCCAGGTTGGCATAGACGCCGGTGCTGTTGAGGAAGTCCAGGCGATCCGCCGGCTCACCAACGCCGCCCAACACCAGGAGCGTGGCCGCTGCGCGTTTCGCGTCGAGCGTGGTGGCGCTGGTAATGGAGGCGTGCGTGCCGTAGGCGGCGATGAAGTTGATCAGCGATTCCGGGTGCTTCAGGTGTTGCACCAAATCGACCCAGCTGGTGTAGGGCTTCAGCTGGTTGTCGCCGGTGCCGGCGTAGAATTCACGGCGCGCCGCGTTCAAGGACGGGATGCCGGTATCGCGGCCGCGCGCGATGTTGAGGGCGGGCAGGTCGAGCGGCAGGCCCAGCAAGTTGTTGCGCACCGCTTCGGTGACGAACTCATCGATCTCGTTGCCGACCTGGCGCGTCAAGCCGCGGACGATGGCGCCGGCCGCCTGCGCAGGCGTCGGGCCGCTGGCCGCAAACGCCAGCGGGTTGAGGAAGGCCTGAATCAGGCCGATCTCGCTGGAGACGAAGTTGGGGTCCAGCCGGTCAATGGTCTCGGTTAGCATCGAGTGGCCGAAGCGAAAGACCGTGTGCGCGAACTCGGCGACGATCGACGGGTCGATCGTGTCATCGAAGTCAATGAAGGCATCGACCTGCGGTTGAATGGTGCGCGCGAACTCTTCGAACACCAGGTGTTGATACTGCATCTCGGTGCCGAATTTCGCCGCCTGGAACAGGCGCTCACCGTTCCAGTTCAAGGTCGACAGATCAGCAGGAACAGACGTGACGGGCGTCAGCAGCCACTGGTTCAGGAACGTCAGGTCGCCGGCGGCCGTTGAGGCGAGGACCGTGTCCTTGGTCTGCTGGACCAGCCGGTTGTGCTCGGAGTGGAAGATGGAGTGGACGGTGGTCAGGCCGATGTTCTCGTTGACCCGGCCGTCGCCGGCGATGTAGTGCGCGTCGAGCAGCTCGTTGTCGTAGAAGCCTGCGGCCACCGGGCCGCCGGCAACGAGGTCGGCATCGGCCGTCAGTGGCGTACCGGTCTGGCTGTCCACCGGGCTGGCATTGTGCGCAATGTCGATGAGGAACTGGTGACCGGTGCGGATCGCCAGCGATGCGTCGATCGGCGCCAGCGGATTGCCCTCGACCAAGCCGGTCGCGGTCACTATCTGCGCAAAGCCGTTCGCCCCCCGAATGAAGTTGCCGTATGGGTCGGTCGCCAACAGCGGCAGGTCGAGGACGTCGAGATCGTCGAGCTCAATGCCAAGAATGTCGCGCGCCTGCGCCTTCACCACTTTCCAGGTGGCCATCCCGCCGATTTCAACGTCGTCGGCAGTGCCGAACAGGCCATCGGCGCCCAGGTCACGATTGGTGATCAGCTCGCCGGTCGCCACCGGCTTGCCGGCGGCATCGAATTCATAGGCGCGCAGGAACACCTGGTGCGAGGGATGCGAGCTGTAGGTCTGGTTCTGGTCGACGAACGGCGTGGTAGTGTTTGAAGCGTCGTGGATGTCGTCGGCAGTGCCAAGGATGCCATCGGGCCCGGGCAGGTTGGTGGCCCGCGTCAACACCATGAAGTTGGTCGGGCTTCCCGGGACGAACAGCGGATCGTCCGGCTGCAGCGGGATGAACACCGTGCCGCTGCCGCCCTTGGTCACCAAGTCGAGGCCGTGGTCGAAGAACTGACCGAAGAAGGTCATCCACGAGTTGAACGGCGCGGACAGGCCCGCGTCCGGCGCCTCGTTAGGCATGAAAAAGGTCTGGAAAGTCGTGCCGTCGGTACGGGTTCCAGTAACGACCTGCGCACCGTCCTTCAAGACATCGTCAACCGTGCCGAGGATGCCATCCAGACCGGGATCGAACGTGGCCGCGACCGCCGCCGGGTTGTTGGCGGTATCGTCGACGATCAGGTTGCTGATGGTGCGTGGCTGCGAGTCGATCACCAGGCCGCTGGTCTGGGTGTAAGAGGTGCCCGCCTCAGCCGGGAGGAAGACTGGAGTGGTCAAGCGCGGGAAAAAGTTGTCGGCTGCGCCGAACTCGCTCTGACCCAGTCTCAGGTTGTTAAAGGTCCCGTCGACCGTACGCAGACCGAAAGCAAATTCCGGGCTCGGTATCAGGCTGGCGAGCGACTGGCCGGCCGAGTTTGCTTCCGCGATGAAAATCTGCTGGAGAACGAACTCAAGATCGGATTGATTAAAGTTGGCCATTTTGGATTGCCCTCGATCTGTCTGGGTAAAGGCACGGGACGAGAAAATCCTCCCGCGCCAAGTCAAGTGCTGGCTTGCGCAGTGCGTTGGTTATGTTTTTTAGCGAGAGCTCTGGCGTTACCCGAGACCCGGGATACCCGTCTGGAATTCGCGAAATGAATTGCTCGCCGGGCGATCAGGCAGAGCGGATTCGAGCCCTGGGCGGGCCATGGAATCTGGAAGTGAAGGCGAACGTCCTGGACAACCCCTTCCCTCTGCAAAAGAACGGAATGATCGACATGATTCGGCTCCTCTCAGGAGAATCACCGCGCCTTGCGTTGCCAAAGCAATGGCAAGCTTCAGGCGGGCGGGCCACCCGATAACTAAGACTAAAGTTCCATAGCAAATTTTTGTCAATATTACGTCGTTAAAACAGACGACTGGTGCTGAGCCTCACAACTAGCTGTTTTTAAAAGACATATAGAAAGTTGAGTGCAGGTATAGAGCAAAATGTTATTTCGAACTGTTTCGCCGCCACCTACGCTGCTGCATAAGGGAGCAACGCAGCGATTTCGGAAGACTCGCCACCCATAGAGCGACCAGCCTGCGTGCCCATAAGCTGTTTACGGGACTACATTTACTGTTACCTGTTGCGCCACCAGGGCAACCGGCTATTCGAAGTGGGAGGACAAAAATGCCCAAGCAGTCGAGCATCCGTTCCGAACTGGCCGACGCGCTCTTTCGCATGCGCCGCAGTTTTTATTCGCTGGCAGCGTTCAGCGGCGTCATAAACGTCATGATGTTGACGCCAGCCGTTTATATGCTGCAGGTCTATGATCGAGCCCTGGTCAGTCGCAACGTCACGACGCTGGCGATGTTGACTGTGCTGGTGGTAGGTCTGTTCTTGCTGATGTCTACGCTGGAAATGGTCCGCACCCGCGTGCTGATCCGGGTCGGCAACTGCCTCGACATGGACCTCAACCAGCGCATTTTCACCGCTGCATTCGAGCGCAACCTGAGCCGCGCCGGAGGTAATCCGGCCCAGGCCCTGCAAGATCTCGCTCAGGTTCGTCAGTTCGTCACCGGCAATTCCCTGTTCGCTTTCTTCGATGCACCGTGGACGCCGATCTACCTGCTGGTCGCCTATCTGATCCACCCATTGCTCGGACTGCTCACGCTGATCGGCTCGCTGATTCTGATGGGCCTGGCTTATCTCACTGAAAAGGCGACGCAGAAGCCGCTGTCCGAAGCCAATCAGGCCGCCCTCTCCTCCGCCCTGTACGCCAACAACAACCTGCGCAATGCCGAGGTCATCGAGGCCATGGGCATGCTGCCGTCGATCAGCAAGCGCTGGTTCCAAAGCCATTTACGCATTCTGGAAATGCAGACCCTGGCCTCCGACCGCGCCGCCTTGATCAGCAGCACCGGGCGCTTCGTGCGCATCACTTTGCAGTCGCTGATCCTCGGCGCCGGCGCACTGCTGGCGATCGAAGGCAAGATCACCCCGGGGATGATGATTGCCTGCTCGATCCTCACCGGTCGCGCATTGGGTCCGGTGGAACAGGTCATCGCGTCGTGGAAGCAACTGCTCGGCTGCCGTTCGGCCTGGGGCCGGCTCAACGAGATGCTGCATGACTATCCGCGCCGGCCACCGAGCATGTCGCTGCAGCGGCCGCAGGGGATGGTTGCGGTGGAGAATGTGTATGCCGGCGCCCCCGGTACCAACAACACGATTCTGCGTGGGGTGGGCTTCAGCCTTGTCCCTGGCGAAAGCCTTGGCATTATCGGCCCATCCGCCTCGGGCAAATCCACTCTCGCCCGCCTGCTGGTTGGCGTCTGGCCGGCGCAGGCTGGCAAAGTGCGCCTGGACGGCGCGGACATATTCACCTGGAACAAGGGCGAACTTGGCCCCTGGCTCGGCTACCTGCCACAGGACGTTGAGCTGTTCGAGGGCAACATCGCCGACAATATTGCGCGTTTTGGCGAAGTAGACAGCGAAGCGGTCATCCGCGCCGCCAAGATCACTGGCGTGCACGAGATGATCCTGCGTTTTCCGCAGGGTTATGACACCCGTCTGGGCACCGATGGCAGCCCGCTTTCCGGTGGCCAGAAGCAGCGCATCGCCTTGGCCCGCGCGCTGTATGGCGAGCCCAATCTGATCGTGCTGGATGAGCCGAACGCCAACCTCGACGACGTCGGCGAAAAGGCCCTGGTCGATGCGTTGGCCGAACTCAAGGGCCGCGGCGCCACCGTCATTCTGATTTCCCACCGTCCCAACGTACTCTGCGCCGTCGATAAGGTGCTGATGCTGCGCGACGGCGGCGTGCAGATGCTTGGTACGCGCGATGAAGTATTCGCAGCGCTGCGCAAGGCCAGTGTGATGCCGGCAGGCGCGTCGACCCCTCTGGCCTCCGTCAAAGCACGGGAGTGACCGATCATGCAAATGAGCCAACACACCGAGATGATCAAAGCCGATACCCGGAGCATGGTAGATCTGGACGTCGGTAAACCCGCGCGATGGGGCGTGTGGCTGGTGCTCGCCGGCTTCGGCGGCTTCCTCCTGTGGTCCTGGCTGGCGCCGCTGGATGCCGGCGTGGTCGCGACAGGCACGGTCAAGGTCACCAACAATCGCAAAGCCGTGCAGCATCTGAGTGGCGGTACCGTGGAGGCCATTCTCGTTCGCGAAGGCGATTTAGTGACAAAAGGCCAGGAGGTGGTCCGCCTCGACTCGTTGCGTGCCGTTGCCGAAGAGGGTGCGGTCAGCGCCCAGTACATCGTCAGCAAGACGGTGGAGAACCGCCTGGAAGCGGAACGTGACGGTCGCGATGTGGTGAACTTCGATCCCGAGATGCTCACGCGCTTCAAGGGTGATCACCGCCTGGAGGCCGCCATGGACCTGCAACAGCGCCTGCTGGACACCCGGCGCGCCGGACTCGCTGGCGAAATCAGCATCCTGCAGGAAAACCTGGCAGCCTCGGCAGTGCAGCTCAAGGGCCTGCAGCAGGTCTATAGCGCCCGCGCCTCGCAGATCAGCTTCCTCAACCAGGAACTGCAAGGCACCCGCGTGTTGACGGCCGAAGGCTATGTGCCGCGCAACCGCCTGCTTGAGCTGGAACGCAGCAATGCCGACCTCTCCGCCGGCCAGGCCGAGAACCTCAACAACATCGCCCGCATACGTAGCCAGACCACCGAAATCAAGCTGCGCATCCTGCAGCGCCAGCACGATTACCTGAAGGAAGTCGAATCGCAGCTGACTGAAACCGCCAAGGAAAACACCACCCTGGCCGACCGCTTGCGCTCGCTCGACTATGAAGTGACCCACACGGTGATTCGTTCGCCGATCGATGGCATGGTCCAGGGCCTGAGCATTGCCACCGTCGGCGGGATCATTCAGCCCGGCTTCAAGATCATGGAAATCGTTCCGCTCAACGAACCGTTGCAGGTCGACGCGATGATTCCCGTGCAGGCTATCGACAAGATGGTCCCCGGCCTGCCCGTGGACATTTCCTTCCCGGCTTTCAACCATGCCAGGACGCCAAACATCCCCGGCCGCGTGAAGACCATTTCCGCCGACCGGCTGATGGACGAGGAAAGCAAGCAACCGTTCTATCTGGCTCAGGTGGAGGTCACGCCCGATGGCATGGGCCTGCTTGGCAGCAACCACATTCGCCCCGGCATGCCCGCCAGCGTCACCATCAAGACTGGCGAGCGCAACATGATCAGCTATCTTCTAAAACCAATGCTTGATCGTGTGGACAGCTCATTCAAGGAACAATGAGATGGAATGTCGTTGCCTGCTCTTCTGCCTGCTGGGGCTGTCCCTGCCGGCTGGTGCCATGGACCTCAAACAAGCCTGGGATCTGTTGCAGTTCCAGGGCCCTATCTACCAAGCCTCCGTGCATGAAAAAGAGGCTGGCGAGGAAAACCGCGCCATCGGCAAGGCCGGTCTGCTACCGCAGATCAATGCCTCGGGTTACCACAACAAGGTCAATGGCTCCCAAAGCCAGAGCGGCATCGACAGAGATCTCCATTACGACTCAAAGGGCGCTAACGTGCGCCTGCGCCAACCGCTGTTCAACAAACAGAAGATGGCCGAATACCGCCAGGGTCAGCAGCGTGCCGACTACAGCAACGCGGTGTTCGATGCCAAGACCCAGGACGCCGCGGTGCGCTTGTCCGAAAGCTATTTCGATGTGCTCCTGGCCAGCGAAACCATCGTCTTGGCCAAGTCCAAGCTGACCGCCTTCGAAGAGCAACTCGCTTCGGCGAAGCGGCGCATGGAGCTGGGGGCCGGCACCGTCACCGACATCGACGAGTCGACCGCTCGCCGCGACCTCGCCGAAGCCGAGCTGATCGAAGCGCAGGACAACCTGATCAACGCGCGCCGCAAGCTCGAGGAATATATCGGTGAAACCCCCGAGTCAGTGACCACCTTGCGCCCGAGCTTCGATACACCACCGCTGCTACCGAGCAGCCTGCAGGACTGGTTGGTCAAAGCCCAGACCGACAGCCCGCTGATTCATGCGCGCCGTTATAGCAGCGACCTCGCAGCAGAAGAAGTGAAGCGTGCCAGCGCCGGCCATTGGCCAACACTGGATTTCATTGCCGGCTACACCGCGGGTGAGAGCCAGTCACTCTCCGAGTTGAATCAACGCAACCACTACGGCTCGATCGGGCTGGAAGTCAATATCCCACTGTACAGCGGTGGCGGCGTCAGCGCGTTGACACGCCAGGCCAGTGCCAATAGCGATAAGGCCGTGGACGAACTCGACGCCGCGCGACAGGAAGTCATCACCGAAACCACCCGTGAGTATCAAGGCATTCTGAGCGGCGCCAAACGTATTCGCGCGCTGGAGAAGGCAGTGGAGTCCAACGAACGCTCACTGGCATCGTCACGCAAGGGCTTCAAAGAGGGCGGCACCAGCACCAACTCGGACGTCCTCAATGCCGAAGAGCTGCTCTTCGTTGCGCGCCACGATCTGTTCGAAGCCAAGGTGCGCTATTTGATGTCGCGCCTGCGCCTGGCCTCATCGGTGGGCAGCTTGGGTGACGACGATATCAACCAGATCAACGACTACCTCGGCCCGGAACTGCTGGTCACCAAATAACGCTAACCTGCCGGCCGGTCGAGCCAAATGATGGCTGACCGGCGTTCCCCTCCTCGATCCCCACCCCTTCAAATCAGCTCTCATTTAACCCGGTCCTTCGTTGTGGCATCTCGGCGCAGGACGGCAGCCGTTAGCGAAAAAAACGTCAACGCTGAAATTTGCCCACTAAGCCCTTGATTCCCTTTATGCTCGATTCAGTTCCTATTGAAAAGCCACGCCCGGCTCCAGGCTGTAAACTGTTTCCCCATGCGCAAACTTTTGTACCTGACATTTTCCATGGCGTTGCTCGCCGCCCTCACGACCTACGCGATGTGGGCCGCGGACCGGCCGGTGGGTCATTACCTTTCGGACCTGCGGATCAACCTGGCTGTCGACCGGGGCACGCCTGCGGACCGTGGCAATCTGTTGGGCGTCCAGCCCGAACTGTTTCCTACCGACTATCAAAGCCCCGAGCGCTTGCACCGCAAGCTCGCGGCCTATCTGCAAGCAGCCCGGGACCAGGGTTTGTTGAACGGCAAGACCGTCGTGGTGTTGCCGGAACACGTCGGTACATGGCTGATGGTCAGTGGCGAGAAGGATGAGTTGTATCAGGCCAGCACCCTCAAGGAGGCCATGAACTGGCTGGCGGTGAGCAATCCCCTGAAGTTCGCCAAGGCGTTGATCAGCGCCGAGGGTGGCAACCGCCTGGACGATGCCCACCTGCGCATGAAAGCCAAGGCGATGGCCAGAGACTACCAGGCATTGTTCGGAGGGCTGGCCAGGGAATTCCACGTGACGCTGGTGGCGGGCTCCATCGTGCTGCCCGAACCGAGCATCATCGACGGCACCTTGAAAATCGGCCGCGGCGCGCTGTACAACAGTAGCGTGGTGTTCAACAGCGAAGGCCTGCCGATCGGCCAGCCCCAGCGCCAGATGCACCCGTTCTTCGCAGAACAGAACGGGATCAAGGCGAACGGCGAGCACTCGCTCAGCGTCGTTGATACCCCTGCAGGTAGGCTGGGCGTATTGATCGGCCACGACAGCTGGTACCCGGAAAACTACCTCAAGCTCAACGACCAAAGCGTACAGCTGGTTGCAGTACCAGCCTTTGTGGCCGGCCGTGGCACTTGGGATCAACCGTGGCGCGGCTACAGGGGTTCGCCGGAGCCGGCATCGGTCAACTTGAAGCCTGGAGAAGTCAGTGAAGGCCAGGCCTGGCAGCGCCTGACCCTCACGACCCAGATACCGGCCAGTCAGGCTGTCGCTGGCATGAGTGTGTTCCTGCGGGGTCAGTTCTGGGATCAGGGCAGCGCCGGGCACAGTTTTCTCAGCAGTAACGGCCAGCACTTTGCCGACGGCAACGCCCAGGGTGCGCGTTTGCTGAACCTCTGGTTGTAAGCCATGAAACCGCAGCCGATGCGCCTCGGCGATCTGTCGGTGGGCTTTGTTCATAGCCTGGCCGATGCCGTGCGCAGTCATGGCGTCGATCCGCAGCCACTGCTCGATCAATACGGCCTCGATGCAGCACGCCTGAGCGAAGCCGGTGCCCGACTGTCGATACCGCGCTACATGCGCCTGGGCCACAGCGCCATTCAACTGACCGACAACCCGGCCCTTGGCTTGCGCATGGGTCAGCTCAGTCGCCTGAGCCAGATCGGTCTCGCAGGGGTTACCGCCGCCCAGGCGCCGACCGTACGTGAAGCCGCGCGCTGCCTGATCCGGTTCGAAGCCTTGTATGGTTCGAATTATCGGGGTCAATCAAGCTTTCACGAAGACGCCCAGGGCGCCTGGCTGCGTTTCTATTCGATCAGCCCCTATAACGCCTACAACCGCTTCGTGGTGGATTCGATCATCGCCGGCTGGTTGCAGCAACTGTCGAGTGTCAGCCCTGCCCCGCTGCGTGCCGAACGCATCGAGATCGAATTCGAAGAGCCCGGTTACCGCGCGGCCTATGACGTTTTAGGTGACTGTCCGATTCAGTTTGGCGGCGAGCGCAATCAACTGCGCTTGAGCCTGGTAAGTCTCGCCCAGCGCAACCCCGAGCATTGCCCGAGCACCTGGAGACATTTGCTGCAACTGTGTGAGCGGGAACTGGAACAACTGACACGCACCCGCAGTCTGCGTGAGCGCATCATCGCGCTGCTGGGACCGTTGCTCAGTGGTGGCCGGGAGCCTGACCTCCAAGAGGTGGCGGCACGCCTGAAGTTGCCCACCTGGACCTTGCGCCGCAAGCTCGCCGATGAAGGCACACAATTTCGTGCGATTCTCAACGACACCCGTCGCGACCTGGCCATGACCTACATACGCGACACCGAACTGGCGTTCGGAGAGATCGCCTACCTGCTGGGTTTTGCCTCAGCCGAAGCGTTTCAACGCGCATTCAAACGCTGGAACGGGCAGACACCCGGCGAATTTCGCCGCAGCCATCGCCAATCCGCCTGATGCCTACAACTCGGTAGCGTCTTCCGCCGGCTCCAGTGGGTCGAGTTCGAAAGCCTGGTACTCGAGCAGTTCTTCTTGATAATCGTCCATTTTTGAATCCCCCAACCCGTATTGAAAAACGTCTGAATAAATGACCCATTCCATGAGCATAAAGTGCCCGCGTGAAAGAAAAATGACGCGGATACGACACTCTGTCGCCACTGAATAAAACGTAGCAGTTGGTCAGGAATTTATCATTGGTTTTTTTCGCGGGAGACCGCAGAACAGCGGACTTGCTTGATGCGGGTCAATCTTTTGGCTGGTCACAGGATCGGGTCATTTGATCCGACCCTGTGGGGTCACCCTCACTGGCCGGAGACAGGCATCGCCGGAATGGGTTCGCTCGGCGGCGGCAAGTCACTCGGGTTCGACGGTGGCGTGACGATTTCCGGGGACGGTGCCGGCACTACACTCCCGGTCGGCGTGATCGGCGCCACTTCAGGAGGTGGGGCAACCGGCTCGGAGGCCGCAGGCGCCGCTTCAACGGGTACAGGTGCAGGGGCAGCTGCAGCAGGCTGTGTAGCGGGTACCGCTGCCGGTGCAGCCTTGGCTTCAGGCATGCCCAGGTCTGTTTTCGGCTTTTCGGTGATGTGCGCAGCCTTTTTCGCTTCCGGCGGCAGGAACAGCTCGACCAGTGCGAAGAAACGCTCGTAGAACTTGGCGGACGATACGGTTTCGCTGGCGACCTTGACCATCGAATCATCAGAGGAGCCGATCGGCATCGACACCGAGCCCAACACACCCACACCGAGACTGGCGGAGTTGTTGGTTTTCTTCAGTGCGTAACGATCCTGCAGGGCGTTGGCGAATACGGTCGCGTGGTGCCCTTCGCTGCCGTCATCGGTACAGACCACACTGAAGCTGATCTCCATGTGGTTCTCGCCGGTCTGCTGGAAGCTCTTGTGACCGCTGACCAGCTTCGAATCGTTGCTGGTGATAATGTAACCCTGGCTGAGCAAGGCACGACGGGCGGCTTCACAGCTCTGCGCATCGGTTACCGGATAGTTGCGGGAAAAGGTTCCGGAATCGTCGAAGTTCTCATGCTCGTAGATGGCGGCCTTGTTCGATGAACAACCGGCCGCAGCGGCAAGCATGGCTGCCAGCCCGACAACCCGCATGGGAAGTGATTTAAACATTGAACATCCTGAGGAAAACGGTTCGGGGCATATTGTGCAACAGATCGATGCTTAGCGGAGCATCGATCGTGTCTTAAAACGGTTACAGGCTGATTGACCCCGGTTTTGCGGAAAAGTCACCGCAGCAAATGACGTACGGCCAAATAAAAAGACCCCGGCCTTTCGGCCGGGGTCTCCTGTGCAGCGCTAAACCTGGTCAGCCATCAGTAACGCTTGATGTCCGCCTGGCTTTCCAGCTGCTTGCGATAAGCCGCAAAGTCTTGCTGGCCGATGCGGGAAGCGAGGTAGCGACGATACTGTGCTTTCTCGTCCTCGGTCGGCGCCGCTGCTTCGTTCACGCCATTGAGGCGCACGATCATCAGACTGCCATCAGCCAGCGTCACGCTGGTGAAGGTCGGCTTGTCCTTGGCCGCAGGCTTGGCCATGCGGAACAGCGCTTGCAGCACCGCTGGGTCAACACCTTCCTGAGCGCGGGTCGCCGCTTCGGTGACTTTCCAGACCTGGCCACCTATCGCCTGATCCAGCGGGGTCTTGCCATCGCGCAGGCTGGCAATCAAGGCTTCAGCCCTGGTCTTGGCATCGGCGCTGGCGTGCTCCTTGGCCAATTGCACACGGATCGCGGCAGAAACGCTTTCCAGCGGCAATTGCGAAGGCTTCAGGTGCTCCTTGGCACGCAACACGACCACGGTTTCCGGATCGAGCTCGATGGCGGTGCTGTTCGCCCCCTCATCCAGCACTTCCGGGCTGAACGCAGCAGTGATTACGGCACGGTTGGCCGCAATACCCTCACCGCCTTCACGACCGAATGGCTTGGACGTCTGGACGGTCAGTTTCAGGTCCTGCGCTGGCTGAGCCAGATCGGACGATTCGAACGAGGCGTCTTCCAATTGCTTGCTCGCCTCAACGAAACGCTGCTCGACCTGCTGGGTTTTCAGACCACGGGTCAGCTTGTCTTTCAGACTGGCGAACGTTGGCACTTCTGGAGCTTCAACGCCCAACAGCTTGATCAGGTGGAAACCGAAGTCGGTACGAACCGGCCCCGAGACCTGGTCCTGGCCCAACGAATACAGGGCTTTTTCGAACGCTGGGTCGTAGACGCCAGGACCGGCATAACCCAGGTCACCACCGTTGTTCGCCGAACCTGGATCCTGGGAGAACTCCTTGGCCAGCGCCTCGAATTTCTCACCCTTGGCCAGACGGGCCTGAATTTCTTCGATCTTCGCCTTGGCTTGCGCCTCGGTGGTCTTGTCGTTCACTTCAATCAGAATGTGCGCAGCCCGACGTTGCTCGGACAGGTTCGCGATTTCTTTCTGATAGGCCGCTTGCAGGTCTTCGTCGTTGACGCTGACCTGGTCGAAGAAGGAAGCCTTCTTCAGCTCGAGGTAATCGATGACCACCTGATCCGGCGTCATGAACTCCTTGGCGTGTTCGTCGTAATAAGCCTTGACCTCATCGTCGGTCAGCTTCACAGCCGCCAGGTCGGCCTTGATGTTCAGGGAGGCGAAATCGCGGGTCTGTTTTTCCAGACGGGCAAACGCCAGCACCTGTGCATCGGTCACGAAACCGCTACCTGCCAGGCCGGCACGCAGCTGACCAATCAGCATTTCCTGGGCCAGCATCTGGCGGAATTGCATGCGGCTATAGCCGAGTTGGCGAATCACCTGGTCGAAACGCTCGGTGCTGAACTTGCCATCAACCTGAAACTCTGGTGTTTGCAGGATGACCTGATCAAGCGCCGCTTCGGAGAAAGCGAATTTTGAGTTTTCTGCGCCTTGCAGCAGCAGTTTGCGATCGATCAGGCCCTTGAGCGCCGATTCGCGCAACATTTTTTCATCCAGCAAGGATGCATCGAAATCCTTGCCCAGCTGTTGCATGAGCTGACGGCGTTGCATATCGACCGCCTGGCTCAGCTCGTTCTGGCTGATTTCATCGCCATTGACCTTGGCCGCATCATTACTGTGCGACGTGGCCTTGAAAATGGCGTCGAAACCGGTCAAAGCCATCAGAACAACGATGACCCCGATAATAGTCTTGGCAATCCAGCCTTGTGAATTGTCCCTGATATTCTGCAGCATGCGTCCCCCAGAAACGGTTGAACTTCAAAATTAGGCAACCGTGGAGCGTGGGTAGAGTCCGGATAGAAGAAAGGCGCATCCGAGGATGCGCCTTCTCGTAACTGGCGGAGCGGATCGAGGGCTCGAACTGGCGACCCTCGGTGTCTTGAACCGGCGACCTGCAGTCAGGACTGCCGCTCCGCTGCCAAGTCAGGCATGACCCCGACCCGGATGGGTAAAAACCTGAATCGAACTTAGTTGACAGCTTCTTTCAGTGCTTTACCGGCTTTGAAACCTGGTTTTTTGGCGGCTGCGATTTCCAGCGTCTTACCGGTCTGTGGGTTACGACCAATGCGAGCTGGACGATCGGTTACGGAGAAAGTACCGAAACCAACCAGAACAACAGAGTCGCCAGCCTTGAGAGCGCCAGTGACGGATTCGATTACAGCGTCCAGCGCACGGCCAGCAGCAGCTTTCGGGATATCAGCGGATGCAGCGATAGCATCAATCAGTTCCGACTTGTTCACTCTAAGTCCCCTTATATCTATTTGAGTATGATTCTAAGTTTTTTTGGTGAAAGCAAAAACGAGTGCTGAATGGCCTACAGACACTTAAGAGCCGCTTTATAACAAGGGCTCTAAAAAGCTGTCAAGAAAGCCCCCCAGGCAAATACGTACTAATGCGTGCTAATTCTTTCCTTAGAATCTGCGTCGCGTTTCTCATCCTTCGCGACTATCTCCGGAGCCACATCCGGCAAGGGCTCCGGCGCGTATTGCAGCGCAATTTGCAGGACCTCGTCAATCCATTTAACCGGTTTAATCTGTAGATCCTGCTTGATATTGTCCGGAATCTCTTTGAGATCGCGCACATTTTCTTCAGGAATGATCACGGTCTTGATTCCGCCACGATGGGCAGCCAGCAGTTTTTCTTTCAAGCCGCCAATGGCCAGTACCTGGCCACGCAGAGTGATTTCGCCAGTCATGGCGACATCTGCGCGAACCGGAATACCGGTCAAGGCCGAAACAAGGGCCGTGCACATGCCCACACCGGCGCTAGGACCGTCTTTCGGGGTCGCCCCTTCCGGCATATGGATGTGCGTGTCGCGCTTCTCATGGAAGTCCAGGGGAATGCCCAGGCTCTTCGCCCGGCTGCGAACAACGGTCAAGGCTGCGGTGATCGACTCGACCATCACGTCACCCAGGGAACCGGTCTTGATCAACTGGCCCTTGCCCGGCACGACAGCGGCTTCGATGGTCAGCAATTCGCCGCCCACTTGAGTCCACGCCAGTCCGGTCACCTGACCGATCTGATCCTGCTGCTCGGCCAGGCCGTAGCGGAATTTGCGCACGCCCAGGAAGTGCTCCAGCATGTCTGCGGTCACCTTCACCGAGAAGCGTTTTTCCAGCGCGTGCTCCTTGACGGCCTTGCGGCAAACCTTGGCAATCTGACGCTCCAGCCCACGCACACCGGCTTCACGGGTGTAGTAGCGGATGATGTCGCGGATCGCTTCTGCGTCAAACTCCAGCTCGCCTTTCTTCAAGCCGTTGGCCGTGATCTGCTTTGGCGAAAGATATTTGACGGCGATGTTGATCTTCTCGTCTTCGGTGTAGCCTGGCAGACGGATCACTTCCATCCGGTCCAGCAACGCCGGCGGGATGTTCATCGAGTTCGAGGTGCACAGGAACATCACATCGGACAAGTCGTAGTCGACTTCCAGATAGTGATCGTTGAAGTTGTGGTTCTGCTCGGGATCGAGCACTTCCAGCAACGCTGATGCCGGATCGCCACGCATATCGCTGCCCATTTTGTCGATTTCATCGAGCAGGAACAGCGGATTGCGGACACCCACTTTTGTCATCTTTTGAATCAATCTTCCTGGCATCGAACCGATGTAAGTACGGCGATGGCCACGAATTTCCGCTTCATCACGCACGCCACCGAGGGCCATGCGTACGAATTTGCGGTTGGTGGCGTGAGCAATCGACTCCGCCAGGGACGTTTTACCCACCCCGGGAGGACCGACCAGGCACAACACCGGACCACGAATTTTCTTCACGCGTTTTTGCACGGCGAGGTATTCGAGGATGCGCTCTTTGACTTCTTCCAGGCCATAGTGGTCGGCATCCAGAATGTCTTCTGCACGCGCCAGATCCAGGCGCACTTTGCTCTGGGCCTTCCACGGCACCTGAACCAGCCAGTCGATGTACGAACGCACCACGGTCGCTTCCGCGGACATCGGCGACATTTGCTTGAGCTTGTTCAGTTCGGCCGTGGCCTTGGCCAGCGCGTCTTTTGGCAGGCCGGCGGCATCGATACGCTTTTTCAGCTCTTCGACTTCGTTGTGACCTTCATCGCTGTCGCCGAGCTCTTTCTGAATGGCCTTCATCTGCTCATTCAGGTAGTACTCGCGCTGACTGCGCTCCATTTGTTTTTTGACGCGACCGCGAATGCGTTTTTCGACTTGCAGCAGATCGATCTCGGCATCCAGCAACGCCAGAACGTGCTCGACCCGGGCCGACAAATCGATGATTTCGAGGATTTCCTGCTTCTGTTCGATCTTCAGGGCCATGTGCGCGGCCATGGTATCCACCAGGCGGCCTGGCTCATCGATGCTGTTGAGCGATGACAGGACTTCAGCCGGGACTTTCTTGCCCAACTGCACATATTGCTCGAACTGGGATAGCAGACTGCGTACGAATACTTCCGACTCGCGCTCTGGCGCGTCGACTTCGTCGATCAGGGAGACTTCGGCACGGCAGTGGCCGTCCACTTCGCTGAAGCGCTCAACGGCGCCCCGCTGCTCACCCTCGACCAGAACCTTGACCGTACCGTCAGGCAGCTTCAGCAGCTGCAGAACGGTGGCAATCGTACCTACGCGATACAGGGCATCTTCACCGGGATCGTCATCAGCCGGGTTTCTCTGGGCCAGCAGAAGAATCTGTTTGTCACCCGTCATCGCAGCCTCGAGGGCTTCGATGGATTTCTCGCGTCCCACGAACAGCGGGATAACCATGTGCGGATAAACCACGACATCACGCAATGGCAGGAGAGGCAATTCGATGGTTGTCTTCATGATTTCGCCTCTACGGCGGCCGTAAGGCCGGAAACAGATGGAAGTAAGCTTGAAACCAAGATGGGGGCAGCCTTCAAAAAAAACAAGCACAAAGACTGTGTAAAACGCGCAAAAAGCAAAGGGGCCCGAAGGCCCCTTCTTTATACCGGCTGCGTGACGCTTAAGCGTCTGGCGCGGCCTTGGCGGTCGGCTCACTGTTTTCGTAGATATACAGTGGCTTGGACTTGCCTTCTATCACGCTTTCATCGATCACTACTTTGCTCACCTCCGATTGCGAGGGGATTTCATACATAGTGTCGAGCAATACACCTTCGAGAATCGAACGCAGGCCACGGGCACCGGTTTTACGCTCCAGGGCACGCTTGGCGACCGATTTCAGTGCGTCGGAACGGAATTCCAGATCAACGCCTTCCATCTCGAACAGCTTGGCATACTGCTTGGTCAGAGCATTTTTCGGCTCGGTGAGAATCTGCATCAATGCAGCCTCGTCAAGCTCGTCCAGCGTGGCAAGTACCGGCAGACGACCGACGAATTCCGGGATCAGACCGAACTTGACCAGATCGTCAGGCTCGACTTCACGCAGGGACTCACCGACTTTCTTGCCTTCTTCCTTGCTGCGCACTTCTGCATTGAAGCCGATGCCGCCCTTGGTGGAACGGTTTTGAATAACCTTTTCCAGACCAGAGAACGCACCACCGCAAATGAACAGGATGTTACGGGTGTCGACCTGAAGGAATTCCTGCTGCGGATGCTTACGACCACCTTGAGGCGGAACGGAAGCGACCGTGCCTTCGATCAACTTGAGCAGGGCCTGCTGCACGCCCTCACCGGATACGTCCCGGGTGATCGACGGGTTGTCAGACTTGCGCGAAATCTTGTCGATTTCATCGATGTAGACAATACCCATCTGGGCTTTTTCCACGTCGTAATCGCATTTCTGCAGCAACTTCTGAATGATGTTCTCGACATCTTCACCCACGTAACCCGCCTCGGTGAGGGTGGTTGCATCAGCGATGGTGAACGGAACGTTCAGCAAGCGGGCCAGTGTTTCGGCAAGCAGGGTTTTACCCGAGCCTGTCGGGCCGATCAGCAGGATGTTGCTCTTGCCGAGTTCGACGTCGTCATTCTTTTTGTCACGCTGATTCAGGCGCTTGTAGTGGTTGTACACCGCTACGGCCAGAACCTTTTTCGCACGCTCCTGACCAATCACATACTGATCAAGGATGCCGCTGATTTCTTTAGGCGAAGGCAATTTATGCGCGCTGCTTTCGGCCTGTGCTTCCTGCACCTCCTCGCGGATGATGTCATTGCACAGGTCGACGCACTCGTCGCAGATAAAGACCGAGGGGCCGGCAATCAATTTGCGTACTTCATGCTGGCTTTTGCCACAGAAGGAGCAATAGAGCAGCTTGCCGTTGTCCTCGCCGTTGCGGGTGTCAGTCATTCGTTCGATCCAAATCCGATAGGCTTGCAACACAAGATGAAGGCTATTGCGGGCTTTTTCAAGCCCGCTGGTGATCGGACCCGCCGACCAGCCCTATTTTGAGCTGCTTATTTCAAGCAGGGCGCTGGGTGATCACTTCATCGATCAACCCGTACTCACGCGCGGCTTCTGCACTCATGAAATTGTCGCGATTGGTATCGCGCTCGATTTCTTCAAGAGTGCGCCCGCTATGCAGGGCCATCAGCGTGTTGAGACGCTCACGAATAAAGAGGATTTCCTTGGCATGGATTTCGATATCCGACGCCTGCCCCTGGAAACCGCCCAGTGGCTGGTGAATCATCACACGCGAGTTCGGCAGGCAGTAACGCTTGCCAGGGGCACCGGCCGTCAGCAGAAACGCGCCCATGCTGCACGCCTGACCGATACAGGTGGTCGCCACGTTGGGTTTGATGAACTGCATGGTGTCGTAGATCGACATGCCTGCCGTCACCGAACCGCCCGGGGAGTTGATATAGAGATGGATGTCCTTGTCCGGATTTTCCGCTTCAAGGAACAGCAGTTGCGCACAGATCAGGTTGGCCATGTAGTCCTCTACCGGGCCAACCAGAAAGATCACTCGCTCCTTGAGCAGCCGCGAGTAGATGTCGTAGGCGCGCTCGCCACGAGCGGACTGCTCGACAACCATCGGGACCAGACCGCCTGCGGCCTGGATATCAGAGTTCTGCTGAATATACGAATTACGGAACATGCTCTGCAGTCACTCCCAAATAGTTATGTCTTGAATACGCATAAGCCAGCACGAAGGCTGGCTTATGGTGTTTGCTTCTTACCGCAAAAGTGATCAGTCGGCTTGTGGTGCTTCTACCGGCTTGACCGCTTCTTCGTAAGAGACCGATTTGTCGGTCACGCTAGCTTTCTGCAGAACAGTATCCACAACTTGCTCTTCCAGCACAACCGAACGAACTTCGTTCAGTTGCTGGTCGTTTTTGTAGTACCAGGACACAACCTGCTCAGGCTCCTGGTAGGCCGAAGCCATTTCCTGAATCATCTCGCGAACGCGGGTTTCGTCAGGCTTCAGGTCGAATTGCTTGACCACTTCAGCCACGATCAGGCCCAGCACTACGCGGCGCTTGGCTTGTTCTTCGAACAGCTCGGCCGGCAGTTGGTCTGGCTTGATGTTGCCGCCGAACTGCTGGACAGCCTGCACGCGCAGACGGTCAACTTCGTTGGACAGCAGAGCCTTTGGCACTTCGATCGGGTTGGTGGCCAGCAGACCGTCCATTACCTGATTCTTGACCTTGGATTTGATCGCCTGACGCAGCTCGCGCTCCATGTTCTTGCGAACTTCGGCACGGAAGCCATCCAGACCGGTTTCCTTGATGCCGAATTGAGCGAAGAATTCTTCGGTCAGTTCTGGCAGCTTTGGCTCGGAAACGGTGTTGACGGTCACGGTGAACTCGGCGGTTTTGCCAGCCAGGTCCAGGTTCTGATAGTCCTCTGGGAAAGTCAGGTTCAGAACGCGTTCTTCACCGGCTTTAGCGCCAACCAGGCCATCTTCGAAACCAGGGATCATGCGGCCGGAACCCAGAACCAGCTGAGTACCCTTGGCGGAACCGCCAGCGAACACTTCACCGTCGACTTTGCCGACGAAATCAATGTTCAGCTGATCTTCGTTCTGGGCAGCGCGATCGGCCACTTCGAAACGGGTGTTCTGCTTGCGCAGGACTTCCAGCATTTTGTCCAGATCGGCATCAGCCACGTCAGCGCTCAGGCGCTCGACGGTGATACCTTCGAAACCGGCAACGGTGAACTCAGGGAACACTTCGAATACGGCAACGTATTCCAGGTCCTTGCCCGCTTCCAGGGACTTAGGCTCGATCGAAGGCTGGCCAGCCGGGTTCAGCTTCTGCTCAACCACCGCTTCGTAGAAGGAAGACTGGATCACGTCGCCTACAGCTTCCTGGCGAGCGTCGGCACCGAAACGGCGCTTGATTTCGCTCATTGGCACTTTGCCTGGACGGAAGCCAGCAATCTTGGCCTTTTGGGCGGTCTGCTGCAGACGCTTGTTGACCTGGCTCTCGATGCGCTCAGCCGGCACGGTGACGCTCATGCGGCGCTCAAGAGCAGTAGTATTTTCAACAGAAACTTGCATGGATATTCCTCGTTGCACAGACGTTAGCCGGCCGTTTCCGACCCCAGAATCAAGGGCATGCATTCTAGTGGGTCAAACTCAAGAAGTCACCCTACTGAAAACGGGTAAAAACGCAGCAGGCAATTTATAGGTGCGAATGCACGAATGCACCTCGCCCCGATGGCAAATACAACCAATCACGCCAGGGCTCTGCGCCAACCTTTCCATATATAGAGAAGGCAGCCAATCATCTCCCTGACAGCCGATCTCGCAAGCAAGGCCGGCGGGCAGGACTGCATCATCGAGAAACATAAATACGACGAAACGCCCCACCCCTGCGACCCGGAACCCGCGGCCGCTGAAACAAAAAAGGCGCCAGACTTTTCAATCTGGCGCCTTTCGAAATATGGGGTGGACGATGGGGATCGAACCCACGACAACGGGAGTCACAATCCCGTGCTCTACCAACTGAGCTACGCCCACCATATTGCCTGTTAAAGAAGTCAAACAAACTTCTTTATCAAGCTCCAGCCAGGCCAACAGCCTGAGTGAAGCTTTAATTGGTGCGGATGAAGAGACTCGAACTCTTACGCCTCGCGGCGCTGGAACCTAAATCCAGTGTGTCTACCAATTCCACCACATCCGCGGATGAAGTCTTTAAAGCAAAGGCGCCAGACTGTTAATCTGGCGCCTTTCGAAATATGGGGTGGACGATGGGGATCGAACCCACGACAACGGGAGTCACAATCCCGTGCTCTACCAACTGAGCTACGCCCACCATATCGCGTTACTTGTGCCAAAGCTGCCTAATGGCGCACCCGGCAGGACTCGAACCTGCGACCATCCGCTTAGAAGGCGGATGCTCTATCCAGCTGAGCTACGGGCGCCTTGTTAGCTGTACCCTTGGAGGACTACAAACTAAGTGCTTTCCAGTCTCGCAGAACCGTAATCCTGCTCAACCTTCTTAACCAGTGCTAGGCTGTGCCCGACAAGTGCGACGAATAGTATAGAGCCCCCCGAAGGTCGTCAAATCATTTTTAAAAAAAATTCATTTAATTAAAGGAGTTAGGGGAATTTGCAGACCAAGCGCCTTTGCCCTCACCGCATGACATGCGAGAATGCGTTCTCTTTTTTTCCCCTCTCGATGGTTAATCACGCGCAATGACTGCACAACTTATCGACGGCAAATCGATCGCCGCCAGCCTGCGCCAGCAGATCGCCCAACGTGTCACCGAGCGTCGCCAGCAAGGCCTGCGCACGCCCGGCCTTGCGGTGATCCTGGTCGGCAGCGATCCTGCCTCTCAGGTTTATGTCTCGCACAAGCGTAAAGACTGCGAAGAGGTCGGCTTTCTATCCCAAGCCTATGACCTGCCTTCCGAAACCACTCAAGAAGCGCTGACCGAGCTGATCGATCGCCTGAACGACGATCCTGCAATCGACGGCGTTCTGCTTCAGCTTCCGCTTCCCGAACACCTCGACGCCTCCAGACTGCTGGAGCGCATTCGTCCGGATAAAGACGTCGACGGTTTCCATCCTTATAACGTCGGTCGCTTGGCCCAGCGTATCCCTCTGCTGCGCCCATGCACTCCCAAAGGCATCATGACCCTGCTGGAAAGCACCGGTGTCGACCTTTACGGGATGGATGCCGTGGTTGTTGGCGCGTCCAATATCGTTGGCCGCCCGATGGCCATGGAATTGTTGCTGGCCGGTTGCACCGTGACGGTCACCCACCGTTTTACCAAGGACCTTGCCGGCCATGTCGGCCGTGCGGACCTGGTCGTCGTGGCCGCCGGCAAGCCGGGCCTGGTCAAGGGTGAATGGATCAAGGAAGGCGCGATCGTGATCGATGTCGGCATCAACCGTCAGGACGATGGCAAGCTGGTCGGTGACGTGATCTACGAAACCGCCCTGCCCCGCGCCGGCTGGATTACTCCAGTACCGGGCGGCGTAGGCCCGATGACTCGTGCCTGTCTGCTGGAGAACACCCTGTACGCTGCTGAAACCCTGCACAGCTGAGTTTCAACGCGGACGCTGACAGCGAGTCAAAGAACCCCGCCCCCGGCGGGGTTCTTTTTGCCTGCGAAAAAACCTCGACCGCCCGCCGGAAAATGACATTTTTTTTATGCTTCTCAGGACTTTCACCTGTTACTTGAACAACCATCGACAGTTATTCAGCCATACTCCAGAATGTCGCGCTTTTCAGGAAACAGCCCGTTACAAAACGGCTTATCAACACCCTTTATGAGTCTGCCAGCGTGAAAATCCGTCTTTCCATCCTGAGCCTATTTTTTGCAGTTACAGGGACTTTCCTCACGCCAATCGCCAGTGCTGACGAGACCACCGCAGCGCCGCGAGATACGAAGACACTCAAGCTCGCTTCCGGCAGCTCCTTGCTGCTGGACATGCAGACCAACAAAGTCATCTATGCCAGCAATCCTGACGTGGTAGTGCCGATCGCTTCCGTCAGCAAGTTGATGACTGGCCTGGTCGTGGTTGAATCCCGACAGAACATGGACGAATACATCGACGTCAACATCAGCGACACACCGGAAATGAAAGGCGTGTTCTCCCGGGTCAAACTCCGGAGCGAACTGCCGCGCCGGGAAATGCTGCTGATTGCCCTGATGTCCTCGGAAAACCGCGCCGCGGCGACTCTGGCGCACCACTATCCGGGCGGCTATGCCGCGTTCATTKCTGCAATGAACGCCAAGGCCCGGGCACTGGGCATGACCAACACGCATTTCGTCGAGCCGACCGGCCTCTCCCCGCGCAACGTATCGACCGCTCGCGACCTGAGCAAGCTGTTGATCGCCGCGCACAAGTACCCGCTTCTGACCGAGCTGAGCACGACCAAGGAAAAAACCGTCTCGTTCCGTAAACCCAGCTACAGCCTGGGCTTTCGCAACACCGACCATTTGGTCCGCAAGCCGGACTGGGACATCCAGCTGACGAAAACCGGTTTCACCAACGAAGCCGGTCACTGCCTGGTGCTGGTGACCCGAATGGGTAACCGCCCGGTGGCCTTGGTGATTCTTGACGCCTATGGCAAGTACACCCATTTTGCCGATGCCACGCGCATGCGTAATTGGGTAGAGAGCGGAAGGAGCGCGGACGTGCCTTCCGTAGCCTTGCAGTACAAGGCAGACAAGAACCTCAAGCATCGGCAGAGCGGCGTGGTTGAAGCGTCGAAGTAACCTTGCTGCAAACGCATGAAAAAGCCCCGAACATTCGGGGCTTTTTTTCGTCGCGAAGTTAGTCGTTAGGCAGTGGCATCTGGTCGTCATCCGGGATGCCGTCGCCGGTACTTGGATCTCTCCAACCCTTTGGTTTTTCAGTAGGCACCACCGTTGGCCGCGCCAATGGATCTCTCAACGGGCTGTCGGGATCCATCACCGGATCGGTGCTTTGCTCGGGGGTTGTGGGAACAGCCTCTGGACGCTTGTCGTCGAAACTGGAGTCGGTAGACATACGCACCTCCATTGGACCTAGGGTTTCAGATTTGCCAGTGGATCGTAGGGCTTGGCCGGGGCCTTGGGATTATCCCCCGGCTTCACATCCCTCGGTGCCTTGGCGGGCCCGATGGGGTCGACCTGTGGATCGGCAAGGTCCGGAGAATCGGGATCGAAGCCCAGCTCATTGCCAGACGAATGCTCAGACGAGTGCGGACCGACGGGCGTTGTGGAATGAGCCATGGGCGCCTCCTGATCTCGGCCCGGGATATTATTCCGGGCCCTTAAGGATCAGAGGCTGGCGACGGGCGAAGGTGCCCGGCGGGTGACCAACGGACTTACTGGCTGGCCAAGGCTTTTTTTGCCCTGGCGGCGGCCTGTTCCTGACCGGCCTGAGCCAGATCGCTGGCGGCCTTGAGCCAACGCTGCTGATCGACCTGGGCCGGGATTTGCGTCGGATTCTGGATCAGCACGGCCCAACCGCCGGCGTCCTTGAACGCCGACTCGAAGGAGCTGAAGCTCATCAGTTCGCGGTGATTCATCCCGGCCCGCAGCAGGACCGTCTGCTTCTGGCGGTTGTAGCCGGCCAGAATGGCGTATCGCGGTTCGGCCCACATGGCCGAGCCTTCAGTAAAGCGCACCATCACCGGATAACCGGCGGCGACTTGCGTCAACAAGGCCGGCAGGTTGCTGTCGAGGGGATAGACCACCATCCCGTACTCGCGGGCCAGGTTCTGCATGTTCTGTTGCAACTGGGCTTCGGCCCCCGGCAAATGCAAGGGTTTGTCGAGTAACCCCGGGGTAATCACGATGCCCTGCTGGGACAGCATGCTGGCCAGCACCTGCGGTCCGCTTTGATACGCATCGCCTCGGTAGAATCGGCCGCTGAGCTCGACACGCTCCGGCAAACGCTTGATCTCGGGCGCAACGCTACCGGCACAGCCCACCAGGCTTGCCACGCAACCAGCTATGAGCATGGTCGACAAAATTCGAGAAAATACCCGCACCATCATCTCTCTCTTGTTCAGGTTCAGACGCCAGGCAATCCCATTCCCGGCTTGGCCGTCGATCATAGGGCGCCGCGCCGCTACGGTATAGCTCTAAACGGTAGTCGCGTGCATTCGATAGAGCGAACTGGTTGGTGACTGCCGACTTTCGCTCAATAGCCTGAAATACAGCAACGGCTAGACTGTTCCCTGAAGGGACGACAGCGAAGCGCGTGTGCCCACAGCAGGGCAAAGAGGAGGCAAAGATGAGCCTGACCATGATCATTGTGATGTTGATTGGCGGTTGGCTGGCGGTAGCCGCCGCCATGCTGTGGGGCGTGCTGCGCATTACTCGCCGCCACCATCACCCTGTTCAGCCAGCACCTGCACCGCAAGCGGACAAAACGCGGAGCCAACACGCCAACGCTCACTGACAAACACCTTTACCCGACACCAACAAAAACGGCCGCCTGCACTCCTTGGAGTTCAGGCGGCCGCTTCTTTCAGCGACGGTCAGGCTTCAGTGGCTACGCGCTTCTGCCTGGCCCGGCGGGACATCATGTTCAACGCCTCGATCGAAGCCGAGAATGCCATGGCCGCATAGACGTAGCCTTTCGGTACATGGGCGCCAAAGCCTTCGGCGATCAGCGTCATGCCGATCATGATCAGGAAGCCCAGGGCCAGCATCACCACCGTCGGGTTGTCGTTAATGAACTTGGCCAGCGGATCCGCCGCCAGCAACATCACCAAGACCGACACCACCACCGCGATGACCATGATCGGCAAATGCTCGGTCATGCCGACAGCGGTAATGATGCTGTCGATGGAGAACACCATGTCCAGCATCAGGATCTGACCGATCGCGGCAGCGAAACCCAGGGTCACGGTCGAGGTCGCCGACTTCGGATCTTCCGGTGCCGGGTCCATGCTGTGATGGATCTCGGTGGTTGCCTTCCACAACAGGAACAGGCCACCGGCAATCAGGATCATGTCTTTCCAGGAAAACGCGTGGCCGAGAATCTCGATCACCGGCGCAGTCAACTGCACGATGAACGCGATGGTGCTCAGCAAGCCCAGGCGCAGGATCAATGCCATGCCGATACCGATGCGTCGTGCCCGCTGTCGATTGTGCAAGGGCAGCTTGTTGGTCAGGATCGAGATGAAGATCAGGTTATCGATGCCAAGCACGATCTCCATCACAATCAGGGTGGCAAGGGCGACCCAGGCGGTGGGGCTGGCGGCAAGTTGTAAAAGGTAGTCCATGGGTCAGTCCTGACTCGTTGTAATACGGTTTAGATTTCCTGGGAGGAAGATTCGGTTTTTTCCGATTCTTTTTCCGATGATTCTTTTTTTCTGATCAACCCGCTGGTGGCGTCACTGAGTGCTTGCTCGGCAGCCTTGTGGGTATCGTCAATCGCCTGTTTGGCGCTTTCGGCAGCCTTGCCCATCAACTGTTGCGCGCTTTTCTCGGCCTGGTCGCAACCGGCCAGTACCAGTAAAGACGTGATCAACAGTGCCGTGGTTTTCAGCTTCATGATGCTTCCCTCGTTAGAACAAACGGGACCTGAACAATGGCCCGTTGATAGCGATGCATTCTAGGGAAGTGAATACTTCAGGAAAATTCGTATTTTTGCCATGCATACTTCGGTTTTTACGAATGTATGAGCTGCCGAAGGCTGCGATCTTTTGATGTTGATTTTCTCGGGCGATTGAAAGATCGCAGCCTCGTTTCACTCGACAGCTCCTACACAGCTCCTACAGAGGGCCATACATATGTTGAATTATCGGCAATTGCATTACTTCTGGGTGGTGGCCAAGACCGGCAGCATCGTGCGCGCCTGCGAGCAACTGAACCTCACGCCACAAACCATCAGCGGGCAGATTTCATTGCTGGAACAGACCTTTGGCATCGAATTGTTTCGGCGCGTTGGGCGGCAACTCGAACTGACCGAGGCCGGCCGCCAGGCCCTGCCCTACGCCGAACAAATGTTTCAGCTGGGCGGCGAACTGGAACTGATGCTGCGGGCACAACCCAATGAACAGCAGATCCTGTTTCGCGTCGGTGTGGCCGACGTGGTGCCCAAATCCATCGTCTATCGCCTGATCGCACCGACCATGGAGCTGAGCGAACCGCTGCGCATCACGTGCCGCGAAGACAAGCTTGAACGTTTGTTGGCAGACCTGGCGATCCAGCGCCTGGACCTGGTGATCTCCGACAGCCCGATGCCGTCGCACCTGGACATCAAGGGCTACAGCCAGAAACTCGGTGAGTGCGGGATCAGCTTTTTCGCCACCCCGGAGCTGGCGGCACGTTACGGTCAGGACTTCCCGCGCAATCTGCACGGTGCTCCTCTGCTGATTCCCGGGCCGGAAACCGTGGTGCGTAGCCGTTTGCAACGCTGGTTCGCCGAGCAGCAGATCCAGCCGAAAATTGTCGGCGAGTTCGACGACAGCGCCCTGATGCAAGCCTTCGGCCAATCCGGCAGCGGGATCTTCATCGGCCCGAGCGTGATTGCCGATGAAGTGCAACGCCAATATGGCGTGGAAGTGATCGGCCAGACCGACGCGGTGAGCGAGTCGTTCTATGCCATCTCAGTGGAGCGCAAGGTCAGGCACCCCGGCATTGTCGCCATTACCGAAGGTGCCCGACGCGAGCTGTTTACAGCGCTGTAACCACTTCGCGCGGCTTGAAGGTCATCAGCGCTATCGCAAGCAGGATCGAGGCGAGGATGAACGCCGCCGCGGCGAAGCCAAGGCCTTGCAGACCGACACTGTCGATCACCCGACCACCGATCATCGCGCCCAGACCGATACCGAGGTTGGCCCCGGCGATGTTCAGCGACGCGGCGAAGGCCGGCGCTTCGGGCGCGGCTTTCATCAGGCGCACATGGCTGACCAGGAACAACGCCGCCTGGGTCACGCCCCAGATGCCCATCGCCGCCGCCAGACCGAGCGGCGAATGAATGTTCGGCACCAGCGCCACCAGGCCGGCGATCATGAACGCGCAGAACATCATCGACGCCATCAGCGGATGACGATCCACCGCCCGGCCGCCCAGGGAGTTGCCGATCAACCCGACCGCACCGAAGCCCATCAGGCACCAGCCAACCACGGTGCCGTTGAAGCCGGCCAGACGTTCGAGGATGTCAGCCAGGTAGGTGTAGGCGGTGAACATACCGCTGAACACAATCACAGACAGCAGCACGTGACCGAGCATCAGCGGGCTGCGCAGGATCTTGAACTGCGAGCGGAAGCTCACCTGATGCTGGTGCAGGTTGGTCTTGGGCAGATAGATAAACAGCAGCAACGCCTTGGCAAAGGCGATGACCGCCAGAATCGCGAAGGCACTGCGCCAGCCGAACGCATCGGAAATCAGCGTGCCCACGGGAATGCCGAACACCGTTGCGCAGACGATACCGAAGCCGATCTTGGCGATGGCGCGACCGGCGTAATCCGGCCCGACGATGTCCACCGCCGTTTCACTGGCCAGCGCCCAGAACACCGGCAGCCCCAGCGCCGGGATCAACCGGGCAAACGCCATCACCCAGATATTCGGCGCCAGCGCCGCCAGCGTGTTGGCCAGGCCAAACATGATCAACACCGAGATAAACAGCTTGCGCCGTTCGAAGCGGGCGAAGTACGCCGTCAGGAACGGCCCGAACGCGGCCACGGTGAAGGCGAACAAAGTCACCAGCAAACCCGCTTGCGGGATGCTGACGTCAAGGTCCCGGGCGATCGCCGGCAACAGGCCAACGATGATGAATTCCGTGGTCAGCACCGTAAAACCGGCTGCAGACAACAGAAGAATGGGCAACAGCATGCAGAACTCCAGAAAAAACGACGACACCAGCGATAGCCCGGAGGCCCACTGGCAGACATGAAAATGAGGATGGCGAATCTTAACAGAGTGTTTCCGAACGCGGTTGCACGAACCTGCCTATCTCGTTGAATGCCATGGTGGCAGTTCGTCACAGGTCTGAAAGATCGCTCCTACGCTGTGATAAAGTCCGCGCCCTGAAAAACGTACACCCTGTGTTCATCGGCCATTTTTGGCGTCGATGTCGCGCTCCTCTTCGGTTTCCTGCGGGCTGCACGTGCGGTGAAACCTTGCACTTATAAAAAATCAGAGATGCCGTTTTATGACTGCTTCATCCCCTTCTCTATTGCACCGCCTCAAACGCCTTAGCCTGGTCACGCAGATCGTGATCGGCCTGATCGCCGGTATTGCCCTGGCGCTGTTTGCCCCCGACATGGCGAAGTCCACGGCGTTCATCGGCAAAGTGTTTGTCTCGGCACTGAAAGCCGTCGCGCCGATTCTGGTGTTCGTACTGGTCATGGCGTCGATTGCCAACCACAAGCACGGTCAGGAAACCCATATCCGGCCGATTCTGTTCCTGTATCTGCTGGGCACTTTCGCCGCGGCCGTGGTCGCGGTGGTTGCCAGCATGACGTTCCCGTCGAGCCTGGTGCTGTCGACCCAGGACGTCGCGGTCACAGCGCCAGGCGGGATTGGCGAGGTGTTGCAAAGCCTGTTGCTGAGCGTGGTCGATAATCCGGTCAGCGCCCTGATGAACGCCAATTTCATCGGCATTCTGGCGTGGGCCATCGGCATGGGCATCGCCATTCGTCATGCCGGCGACACTACTCGTGAAGTGCTGGGTGACCTGTCCAATGGCGTGACGGTGATTGTGCGCCTGGTGATCAGCTTCGCCCCGCTGGGCATCTTCGGCCTGGTGGCTTCGACCCTGGCCACTTCCGGTTTCGGCGCCTTGATCGGCTACGCCCACCTGCTGGCCGTACTGCTGGGCTGCATGCTGTTCGTGGCGCTGGTGATGAACCCGCTCATCGTGTTCTGGAAACTGCATCGCAACCCGTACCCGCTGGTCCTGACCTGCCTGCGCGAGAGCGGCATCACCGCGTTCTTCACCCGCAGTTCGGCGGCGAACATTCCGGTCAACCTGGAATTGAGCAAGCGTCTGGGCCTGCACGAAGACACCTACTCGGTATCGATCCCGCTGGGTGCGACCATCAACATGGCCGGCGCGGCGATCACCATCACCGTGCTGACCCTGGCGGCGGTGCACACGCTGGGCATCGCCGTGGACATTCCCACCGCGATCCTGCTGAGCGTCGTCGCAGCCATCTGCGCCTGCGGCGCTTCGGGTGTGGCGGGTGGTTCGCTGTTGCTGATTCCGCTGGCATGCAGCCTGTTCGGAATCCCGAGCGAAATCGCCATGCAGGTGGTGGCGGTCGGTTTCATCATCGGCGTATTGCAGGACTCGGCGGAAACCGCGCTGAACTCGTCCACCGATGTGCTGTTCACCGCGGCGGCTTGCCTGGGTGAAGAGGCAAAAACAGAACGCCTGGCCTGATACCGAAAAAGATCAAAAGATCGCAGCCTGCGGCAGCTCCTACTTTGGAATGCGTGCACCTGTAGGAGCTGCCGCAGGCTGCGATCTTTTGATTCACCAATGAAAAGCCCGCCAAGGCGCAAACCTTGGCGGGCTTTTTTGTACCTGGACGGTTTAGAACGCGCCCATGTAGTCACGCTTGCCCACTTCCACGCCGTTGTGGCGCAGCAGTGCGTAAGTGGTGGTGACGTGGAAGAAGAACTGCGGCAGGCCGTAGGTCAGCAGGTAGGACTGGCCGCTGAAGCGCTTCTCTTTAGGCGTGCCCGGACGGGTCACGATCTCGATGCCTTCCTTGCCGTTGATCTGCGCAGGCGTAATGCTGCCGATGAAGGCCAGAGCCTTGGCGATCAACGCTTGCAGTTCGGCGAAGGTGGTTTCAGTGTCGTCGTACTTCGGCAATTCAACTTCGGCCAGGCGACCGGTAACGCCCTTGCTGAAATCAACGGCGATCTGCACCTGACGCACCAGCGGGAACATGTCCGGGAACAGGCGCGCCTGCAGGAAGGCGTTAGGGTCGATGTTTTTCTCGGTGGCGTGAGCCTCGGCCTTTTTCAGTACATCACTCAGGGCGTTGAGCATTTGCTGGAAAACAGGCACGGAAGCGTCGTACAGGGAAATGGTCATGACAGGTCTCGTGTGGTGACTGGAGGGAAACGTCGGCCGATTATAGCCGCGCGCCGCCCTCCCGAGACCGGTCTTTTTCAGCTGCCGTACACTTTGGCCGCCGGAACGGCCTGAGCCACCAGCTGTGCGACGGCATCGCCCATCTCGCCGACTGCCCAGCGGCCCTCGCGATCCAGTTGCGGACCACGGCGCCAGCCGTCGGCGATCGACAACTTGCCGCCCTCGACTTCAAACATCTGCCCGGTCACCTCGGCGGAAGCCTCGGAACCGAGCCACACCACCAGCGGCGCGACGTTTTCCGGGGAAAAGTAATCGAAGCCCTCTTCAGGCTTTTTCATGGTGTCGGCGAACACTTGCTCGGTCATACCAGTGCGCGCGGCCGGCGCCAGGGCGTTGGCGGTGATCCCGTAGCGGCCCAGTTCAGCGGCCTGTACCAGGGTCAGCGAGGCAATACCGCCCTTGGCCGCCGCGTAGTTGGACTGGCCAATGGAGCCCTGCAAACCGGCGCCGGAACTAGTGTTGATGATCCGCGCATCGACCTTGGCGCCGCCCTTGACCTGCTCACGCCAGTACTTCACGGCGTGGCTGGAAATGCAGAAGTGGCCCTTCAGGTGCACGGCTACCACAGCGTCCCAGTCGGCTTCGCTGAGGCTGGCGAACATGCGGTCGCGGCAGATGCCGGCGTTGTTGACCACCACGTTCAGGTCGCCAAAGGTTTCGATGGCCTGGCGCACGATCAACCCCGCCGAGTCATATCGGGTGATGTCGTCGCTGTTGGCCACGGCGCTGCCGCCCTGGCCGAGGATTTCGCCGACCACGGCCAGCGCCGCTTCGCGGTTGATGTCGTTGACCAGCACTTTCGCGCCTTCAGCGGCGAAGGCCAGCGCGTAGGCCCGGCCCAGGCCACCGCCGGCACCGGTGATGATCACCACACGGTTTACACATATTTTCATGTTCTACATCCTTCAAATTCATCACTGGTCGACACAATCCCCTGTGGGAGCTGGCTTGCCTGCGATGCGGGCTCCGCGGTGTGTCATGTGCACCGTGGTGATCCCATCGCGGGCAAGCCACGCTCCCACAGGTTCAGTGGGCATCTTGAAATCACAAACGTTCGATGATCGTCACGTTGGCCTGCCCGCCGCCTTCGCACATGGTCTGCATGCCATAACGGCCGCCGCTGCGTTCCAGCTCATGGAGCAAGGTGCACATCAAGCGGGTGCCGGTGGCGCCCAATGGATGACCGAGGGCAATCGCGCCGCCGTTGACGTTGGTCTGCTCATGGGGATAGCCGGTCTCTTTCAACCAGGCCATGGCCACCGAAGCGAAGGCTTCGTTGATCTCCACCCGGTCGATGTCTTCGAGCTTCATGCCGGCACGCTTGAGCGCGTAAGCGGTGGCCGGGATCGGCGCGGTGAGCATCCAGATCGGGTCTTCGGCGCGCACGCTCAGGTGATGGATACGTGCCCGTGGCGTCAGGCCGTAACGCTTGAGCGCCGCCTCCGAGACGATCAGCATTGCGCTGGCCGCGTCACAGGTCTGACTCGATACCGCGGCAGTCACCCGGTCGCAGCCGAACAGGAACTCCAGCTCGGCCATTTTTTCCAGGCTGGTCTGGCGTGGGGTTTCGTCGTGCAGCACACCGGCCAGGGGCACGATCTCGCGGTTGAAGCGGCCTTGCTCGATGGCCTGCAAGGCTCGTCGATGGGACTCCAGCGAATAAGCTTCAAGCTGCGCCCGGGACAGGTCCCATTTCTCGGCGATCATCTGCGCCGAACGGAACTGCGTCGGGGTTTGCGCGCCGTAGCGCCGCACCCAGCCTTCGGAGCCGCTGAAAGGATCGGTGAAGCCCAAGGGCTCGGCAGCGATCATCGCCGAGGAAATCGGGATCTGGGTCATGGTCTGTACACCACCGGCGATGACCACATCCTGAGTGCCGCTCATCACCGCCTGGGCGGCGAAGTGCACCGCTTGCTGGGACGAACCGCACTGGCGATCGATGGTGGTGCCCGGCACCGATTGCGACAGGCCGGCCGCCAGCCAACTGGTGCGGGCGATGTCCCCGGCCAGCGGGCCGATGGTGTCGACACAGCCGAAGATCACGTCGTCGTAATCCTCGTCGGGAATGGCATTGCGCTCGACCAGCGCGCGCAATACGTGGGCGCCCAGGTCGGCGGCGTGGATCTGGCTCAGACCACCCTTGCGCCGCCCGGTGGGCGTGCGCAGGGCGTCGACAATATAAGCTTCAGGCATGGTCTACCTCGGTGAAAAAAAATAAAATCAGGCGCCGATAACCTGTGGGAGCGAGCTTGCTCCGGGCGGCGTTCCGACGATGAGGCCGGCACATCCAACATTGATGCCAGCTGATGCACCGCCATCGCGAGCAAGCTCGCTCCCACAGGGATGTAGTCACCCTTACTGACTGGTTAAAACGTACTGCCCGCACCCAGCGCAGGTGTGCCGTCGAACAGCGCCGCGCGAATCCGCCCCTTGTGATGGCTGCGATCGCCCCAGACCTTGTCCAGAGCCCAGGCGCGCTTCATGAACAGATGCAAGTCGACTTCCCAGGTGTAACCCATGGCGCCGTGGGCCTGGATGCTGTTCTTCGCCGCGAGCATGGCCGCTTCCGCCGTCGCCAGCTTGGCGTGGGACACCAGCACGTCCTGCCCCGGTAGCTGCTCGGCCAGCACATAAGCGGCGCGGTAGAGCGGGCCTTTGGCGAACTCGATCTGCACCGCGACATTGGCCATCAAGTGCTTGACCGCCTGGAACGAGCCGACCGGCTTGCCGAACTGTTTGCGCTCGAAGGTGTAGTCCACCGCCAGGTCGACCATGCGTTTGGCCAGCCCCAGCAATTGCGCGGCACTGGCGAGGGCGCCACGGTTGAAGGTGGCTGTCCACAGGCGTCGGCCCTGCTCACCGCTGGCAACGCAGGTGGCGGGGGTTGGTGTCCACTCGACCTGGAACAGTTGACGGCTCGGGTCGACTGACTCGTTGCGGGTCAGACGCACGACGTCGCGCTCCAGCGCATGCACTTCGTCGCCATTGGCCAGCAACAGCAGATCGGCGACATGGGCATCGCTGACCAGCGGATTACCCGGTTCAGACACGGCAAGACGCGCACGGCCCTCGGCAACTCGTGACAACCATTTTTGTTTGAGTGGCGCGTGTTGCTGATCAAGGGCGGCAAGCAACGGCACGCCGAGCAACATAGTGTCCACCAGCGGTTCGGGCAGACCGGCGTAACCGCATTCCTGGGCAATCAGCACGAAATCCAGCTCCTTCATGCCCATGCCATCCTGTGCCTCGGGCACGGTCAGGGCGGTCAGGCCGAGTTCCACCAGTTGCGCCCAAAGTTGCTCACTGCGCCCGCTGTCGCTCTGCCACAGTTCGCGGATGCGTTCCGGGGTGACTTCGTTGATCAGGAAGCTGCGGACGTTGTCCTGAAACAGCAGTTGGTCGCGGCTGAAACTAAAGTCCATGGTCTATTCCTCAGGCACGCGGCATGCCGAGCATGCGTTCGGCAATGATGTTGCGCTGGATCTCGTTGGTGCCGGCGTAGATCGGCCCGGCCTGGGCAAACAGAAAACCTTCCAGCCAATGGCCGACGTCGCCGGCGGCCGGGGCTTGCGGCAGCAGCTCGCCACGCAATCCGAGAATGCTCATGGCGGTGTCGTGCATGCGCTGGTCGAGCTCCGACCAGAAGATCTTGTTGGTCGACGACTCCGACCCGATCTTGCCGCCCTGCACCAGTTTCGAGGCGGTCATGTAGGTGCTCAGGGTGTAGGCCTCGGCATCGAGCCAGGCGCGCATCACTGCATCAAAGATGGCCGGGTCGCGGTCGGCCTGCTCACGGTTGGCCAGGTACAACTGCACCAGACGCTTGGCGGTTTCCTGGAAGCGTGCCGGTGAACGCAGCAACAAACCGCGCTCGAACCCGGCGGTGGACATCGCCACGTGCCAGCCCATGCCTTCGCCGCCGAGGGCGTTTTCCACCGGCACCTTGACGTCATCGAAGAAGATCTCGGCAAAGCCCGGCAAACCGTTGAGCTGAGGAATCGGCCGCACGGTGATGCCCGGCGTATCCAGCGGCAGCAGGATGAAGGTCAGCCCGTGATGACGCTGGGACTGCGAGTCGGTACGGAAAATACCGAACGCCCAATCGGCCCACACCGCGCGGGTCGACCAGGTTTTCTGGCCATTGATCACGTAGTGGTCGCCCACCCGTTCAGCCTTGGAACGGATCGCCGCCATGTCGGAACCGGCGCCCGGCTCCGACCAAGCCTGGGCCCAGATGTCTTCGCCAGTGGCCATGCGCGGCAGAAACCGTGCCTTTTGTTCTTCGCTACCGTATTCCATCAGGGTCGGGCCGAGCAGGAAGATGCCGTTCTGGTTGACCCGTGCCGGCGCCCCGGAACGGTAGTATTCCTCTTCGAAAATCAACCACTCGATCAGGTCGCAGCCGCGTCCGCCGAGTTCGGTCGGCCAGGTGACCATGCCCCAACGGCCTTCATTGAGCTTGGCTTCCCAGGCCCGGTGCTGGGCAAAGCCAGGCTCGGTGTCGAACGATTGCAGCGGTTCACTCGGTACATTGGCCGCCAGCCAGGTCCGTGCCTCGGCACGAAAGGCCTGCTGGGCCGGGGTATAGGTCAGGTCCATGGATATGCCTTCAGCCGTTGAATCGGGCATCGCGTTTCTCGACGAACGAGTCGCGTGCTTCCTGAGAGTCCAGTGAGCGGTAGGCTTCGAGGGTGAAGCCCTGCTCCCAGCGGTATTTGTCTTCCAGATTGCCGTCTTCGATACCGCTCAGCGCTTCCTTGGCAAGGCTGATCATGCCGGGGCTCTTGGCGGCGATGGTGCGGGCGATCTGCAACGCGGCTTCGCGCAAGTCTTCGCGCTTGACCACCCGCTCCACCGCGCCCAGGCGGTACGCCTCGGCGGCGTCGATGGCCTCGCCGGTGAAGTACATGTGGCGGACTTTCTGCACCGGGAACAAACGCTGCAAATGCGCACCGCCGCCCATGGCGCCGCGATCCACTTCAGGCACGCCGAAGGTGGCGCACTCGGACGCGACAATGATGTCGGCGGCGCCGCAAATGCCGATGCCGCCACCCAGCACAAAGCCGTGCACGGCCACGATTACCGGTTTCGGGTTGCGGTGAATGGCCTTGAAGCTGTCGTAGTTGCCCTTGTTCACCGCGACGATCAGGTTGCCGTCGGCGGCCAGTTCCTTGATATCGACCCCAGCGCAGAAGCCGCGACCTTCGGCACGGATCACGATCACCCGCACGTCGCTGTTGCGGCCCAGGCCCTCGATCTCGCTGGCGATATCGGCCCAGCCCTGGCAGTTGAAGGCGTTGACCGGTGGTCGGTTGAAGACCAGTTCGGCAATGCCGTGTTCGATGCTGACGCTAAATGGTTTCATGGTTTCCTTCCTTCACAATGCATGGCCCCTTACGACACACGGCGGCACAGCTCGCCCAGGCGCGCTTCGGCGTCGCGGACGATCTGTTCAATCAATTGGGCGCAGCTGGGCAAGCTGTCGATGGATGCGGCGATCTGTCCGGCAGGCAACACACCGGCAGCCGGTTGCCCGTCGACCATGGCTTTCTGGATCACCATCGGCGCGTTGGCGGCCATGATGCTTTGCGCGGCGGTCAACTCTCCGGCACCGCGCATCTTCAAGGCGCTGCTGAGCAATTGGGTCAGGCTCATGCCCGTATGGCGGCGGTAGGCCAGGCCACTCTGCAATGCCAGCAACAGGCGCTTGAGGCCGCCGCTGTTTTCCAGCTGGTTGAGCAATTCGTTGCGGATCATCCGTTGCGGCATGCCGTCGATAGCGCGGCTGATGATGATCGCCGCCGGGTCCTTGACCGCGAGGTAACGGGCCAGGGTCGCCTGGGGCACCGGGCTGTCGGCGCACATCAGGAAACGCGTGCCCATGGCGATGCCTTCGGCGCCGTAGGCCAGGGCCGAAACAAGCCCCTTGCCGTCCTTGAAGCCGCCGGCCGCCACCACGGGTACCGACACCGCGTTAACCACCTGATCAAGCAGCATCGAGGTCGGTACGGAACCGGTGTGTCCCCCGCCCTCGCCGCCCTGTACGGTCACCGCATCGGCGCCCATTTCCACGGCTTTCTGCGCATGCTTGAGCGCGCCGACGGTGGGAATGCACACCACCCCGGCGTCCTTCAGGCGGCTGATCATTTGCTTGCCCGGCGAACGGCTGTAGCTGACCGCCCGGACTTTGTGGCGCAACACCAGCTCGACGATCTCGCCGGCATTGGCCTGGTACATATGGAAATTCACCCCGAACGGCTGATCGGTCAGGCGCCGGGTTTCGATAATCGCCGCTTCCATCTGCTGCGGTTCGATGGTCGCCCCGGCAAGAAAACCGAAACCACCGGCATTGCCCGTGGCCGCCACCAGTTTCGGGTCGGCGACCCAGCCCATGGCGGTCTGGATGATCGGATAACGACAACCGAGCAGTTGTGTTAAACGGGTATTCAACGAGATCGCCATGCTCACGCCTCGCCCGTTTTGCGCTGGGAACTGGCCATGGCCTTGGCGTCGTAGCCGCCGAGGCGGTCGCCGGACACCAGTTCATTGTGGGCATGGGCGAAGTGATGCAGGCCGAACACCATGTCCATGGTTGCGCGCTTGCCCATCAGGTCTTCGGCGTTGTTCACCGCTTGCTTGCTCAGCTGCAGGCCCAGGCGCGGCATCTGCGCGATGCGCCCGGCGATGTCGAGGGTTTGTTGCTCCAGTTCGTCGCGAGCAACCACCCGATTGAGCATCCCCATCTGATAGGCACGCGGTGCCGGCATGCGCTCGCCGAGGAACAGGAACTCCTTGGCGATGCGCGGATTGAGCTCATGCACGTGGGCGAAATACTCAACCCCGGGAATGCCCATGCGCACCACCGGATCGGCGAAGTAGGCATCCTCACTGGCGACGATCAGGTCGCAGACCCAGGCCAGCATCAAGCCACCGGCGATGCACGCGCCCTGGACCATGGCGATGGTCGGCTTGGGCATTTCGCGCCAACGGCGGCACATGCCCAGATAGACTTCCTGCTCGCGGGCATAGAGAAACTCGCCACCCGGTTTGTTCACATGGTCGTACCACAGGCTGGCGCGATCGAAAGTCTTGTCGACGTCGCGGCCCGGGGTGCCGATGTCGTGCCCGGCGGAGAAATGCTTGCCGGCGCCACGCAGCACAATGACCTTCACGTCATCGTCATCGCAGGCCCGGCGAAACGCCGCGTCCAGCGCATAGGTCATCTGCGAGTTCTGTGCGTTGTGGTACTCGGGGCGGTTCATGGTGACCAGGGCCACCGCGCCACGCACCTCGTACAGCACCACCTCGGCCTGATTGTTATCGTTATGTTCAGCCATCACTTTTCTCCGCAACGCGTTGCTCAGCGTTGGCCTGGCGGGTTGTCTTTGAGTTGCAGGGCGCGCAGGTTGTGCGGGTCCAGACGCTGGATCAGCTGCAACTGCTCGACCGTCGGTGCGGCGGTGGTCGGGCAGTCATCCGGCACGTGCAACTCGAAGCCGGTGTTGTCCTGGACTTGCGCCGCCGTCACGCCGGGGTGCAGCGAACGGATGCGCATCTGCCGCTGCGGGCCCTGGAAGTCCAGGACGCAGAGGTCGGTGATGATCAGTCGGATGTCGATGTCATCCAGCGACCAGCCCCGGGCCAGGCGCGCCGGGTTGTAGCCCACCGAGGCGACCATATCGACCTCGCCTTCGACGAACACCCGACGGTTATGGCTCGGCACGCAGAACGAGTTGGCGTGGCTGATCGAGTTACCGGGGAAACCGCGCACACCGAGCATCTGCGCCTTGGGTTTGGCGTAGTCGCCGATGCAGGAAATGTTCGCCTGACCGTAACGGTCGATCTGGGTCGGGCCGACCAGGGCATGGCGCTTGCCGCCCCAGACGTTGTCGAAAATCCGCGAGAAACCCATCCAGCTGTCACGCTTGGGCTCGTAGCCTTTACGTGCGCCCAACGGCACCGGTTCGGCGACCATGTAGGCTTCGGAGTCGGTCATCAGCAGTTGCGGGTTGCTGGTCAGCATGGCCAGCGATGCCGCCAGACGCGGGATCACGCCGATGCCGCTGGCCAGAACTTCGCCGTCTTCGCGCCAGGCTTCGGAGGCCGCGCAGATCATCAGTTCGGCGAGGCTGTAAGTAGTAGTGCTCATCGGAAGGTTCCCTTAGAAAATCGGCAACGGCAGTTCACGGATCGCAGCCAGGCCGCCGACCTTTTCCAGATACTGTTCGTGGGTGCAGTCGACGTAGTCGCGCACGTAACCCTGCCAGCCGTCGGCCGCCTGGACCGTGGCGTTGTAGGCCTTGAAGTGCGCGACGTCGAAACCGTACAGCGGCGCGCACGAAGACGGATGCGCCCCGCCCGGTACGTGGGCCACGGCGGTGGTCAGGTTGCGTTCCCAGAACACTTGATGTGCGTGGGCGCTGTCCTGATGGAAATACTCGCTGTCGACCAGCTCATCGCAGGTCACGTAGCTGTGGGTCGCGGCCCGYACGAACAGGTCGTCCATGTAGTGATCCGGACCGCTGATCTGGCACACGCCACGTTTGTCGGCGCGGTCGACATGCACCAGCGCCGCGTCGAGCTTGAGCGCTGGCATGGCGACCCAGTCCTTGCCATCGGCATAGGGCGAGGCGATCAACTTGATCTGGCGGTTGTGGCGCAGCACATCGGTGCCCAGGCCCACCGCCGTCGGAATGAACGGCACATTCATCGCCGCCGCCCGCAGACCGAGCAGCAGCATGMCTTCGTCGATCTCCATCACTTCCAGCGCCGCTTCCTGGCGCGCCTTGCGGAAGTACGGCTCCAGCGGAATGAAGTCCAGGGAAACGAAGGAAAACACCAGTTTCTTGATCTTGCCGGCCGCGCAGAGCATGCCGACATCGGCGCCGCCGTAGGCGACCACGGTCAGGTCCTTGAGGTCCGAGCGCAGAATCTCGCGCACCAGCGCCATCGGCTTGCGGCGCGGGCCCCAGCCACCGATACCGATGGTCATGCCGTCACGCAGTTGGCCGACGATCTCGGCGGTGCTCATTTGCTTGTCCATCGTCTTGTTCCTCATTGGCGACCGACACTGAAGTCGTGGCCCCAGTGGCTGACCACGGTGCTTTCGAACGGCGTGTGGCGGTCCCAGTCGACCACCAGGCCATCGCAGCCGTATTCCAGGTCAAACCCGGACGGGGTCTTGATATAGAAAGAAATCATCTGGTCGTTAGTGTGCTGGCCGAGGGTGGCCGACAGCTTCACGCCGTTGGCGTGAACGCGGTCCAGGGCGCGGCCGACTTCGTCCAGCGCGCTGACCTCGACCATCATGTGCACGCAGCCATGGGGCATCGGGCATTCGAAAATCGCCAGCGAGTGGTGCCGGCCGTTGTTGCAGTGCAGGAAGTGAATACGCTTTTGCGGCTCGGCCGGGTCCGGGGTGAAGCGGACTTTCATCAGGTCCGACAGGCCAAAACCCATCACCTGCTCATAGAAGTCGCGGCAGCGCTCGAAAGCCGGAGCTGGTAGTACCACGTGGCCCATGCCCAGTTCGTTGGTGACAAAACCTTTGACGCCCACCGGCGAAACGAAACGGGCGAAATCCTGCAGCGGGCCCCAGAACAGTTCGTGGCGATTGCCATCCGGGTCGCTGAAGTGCACCAGTTCCTGGACCTTGCGCAGCTCCGCTTCGGCGGCGGTGCCACGGGTCACTTGCACGTCGGCCTGTTGCAGCTCGCTGACCGCCTGTTCCAGCGCCGCCTTGCCGGCCACTTCCCAGCCGCAGGCACCGAAGCCATTTTCGGCGCTGTTCAGCACCAGCACGCGGTAATGACGCTCGTCCATCTTCAGGTACAAAAGCTCATCGTCGCCGCTGACCATCATGCCCAACACCTGGCTCGCGTAGTGGCGCCACTGCGCCAGGTCGCTGGATAACAGGGTGACGTAACCCAGACCGCGGATATCCATGGATGCACTCCTCGTTTTTCTCAGGCGGTGCCGCCCTTCGGCGACTGCCGGGGGAGACTTTATGTAGGGCCTATTCAAACGGGTTCGGCGAGGGGCAACATCGTCCAATGGGACTAGCGGATTTGATGGGGTACGCACATCAAAAACTGTAGGAGTGAGCCTGCTCGCGATGGCGGTGTGTCAGGCAACATGGATGTTGAATGTCAGACCGCTATCGCCAGCAGGCTGGCTCCCACAGGGGTTCAGTGGTGTTGCGGGTTTATGCAGGTGGTTCGATTTGATCGAGCACGCGGTTCGCGGTGATTTCCGCGAGCATCACGCTATTGGAAATACCCAGCAGGGCATTGCGATCACCGCCCTCCAGATGACGGTGATGAATTCGTAGTCGTGGTTGACCTTGTATTCTTCTTACAAGCAGCTGGCGATTACATCGAACTCCAACACACCGAGGCTGCCGACGATGAATATATTGCTGTGTCCTAATGAGCTCAGGCAGTGCACGCAATGGAGGCGTAGCACGCTGTAGACGTCAGCGCATTCGAAAGCTGTCATGCCTGCTTTTTAAGTAGGCATCGGCAAGCATGTCTATGGTCGCGAGCAGACTATCTATATCTACCAAAGTAGTTCGTGGGTTCAATAACGTCATCTTCAATGCTATTAGACCATCGTGGCGGGTGACCCCAAGATTCGCAATTCCCCTATCGAGCAATATCGTCGCGAGATGCCTGTGCAATGCGTCCCGATCAGCATCAGCGAAGAAGGGCCGACGGACCCGGAACAGGACACTCGATAATTGCGAACGACTGACCAATTCGAACGACAATGATGTATCGATACGGCTAGCAACCTCGCTTGCTAGATCAATTGCTTGGTCAATCAGTTCCGCATACCGGATGGTTCCGAGACTGCGGAGACTCATCCATAATTTCAGGGCGTCAAATCGACGGGTCGTTTGCAGAGACTTTCCAACCAAATTTTGTATGCCATCCCGATCATCCTCGACCGGGTTCAAATAGTCCGCATGAGTACGCATCAGGTCGAAATGTGCCGCATCGCGAAGCAGGAATGCGCCGCAACTGATGGTCTGGAAAAATTGTTTGTGGAAGTCGAGTGTGATCGAGTCAGCACGCTCAAGACCTTGCAGGCGATTGCGATATTTTTGCGATAGGAGTAACGCACCACCCCATGCAGCGTCTACGTGGAGCCAAAGTCCACGAGCCTGTGCAATGTCGGCAAGTGCATTGATAGGATCGATTGCGCCTGTATCCGTCGTACCGGCGGTTGCGACTATGGCAAAGGGTGYCTGCGATTCGCTTGTTAGTCTGGACAGCGTGCGCTCGACGTCGCCTGCGACTAGTCGTCCTTCGGAGTCGCATGGAACGGATATCGCAGCGCTCCTACCCAGGCCGAGCAAGGACATCGATTGCTGAACTGAAAAGTGGGCTTGGCTCGAACAAATTACAACCATGCGCTTGGCGTCGGCCGAAATCCCATCCTCCTTGATATTGACCCCCAAATGAAGCAACGCATAATGATCCCGAGCAAGCAGCAGTCCCATTAAATTGCTTTGCGTACCGCCGCTAGTCAACACGCCAGCGTCGTTTACCGGGTAGCCAATACGCGCTCGGAGAGCGCCGACGAGATGCTGTTCAAGGATTGTGGCCGATGGGCTCTGATCCCAGGAATCCATCGACTGATTAGCTACGTTGATCAACACCTCTGCAGCTTGAGAAGCAAGCGTTGTCGGACAGTGCAAATGCGCGATGCAGAGCGGATGATGGACCTGTAACGCGTGGTCAAGAAAACACGCAGTTGCGTCCGCTAAGGATTGCTCGTCGCCGACACCATGTTCGGGAAAGATGTCGTGATCTGACAATTTCATCCGTAGCGTATCGGGCCGCGCTCCGTCAAACAGCACACCTGCTTCGAGCCATTGGCTCGCAGTGTTCACAGCCTTTGTCATCAAGAAACGGTAGGCTGTCGATCCCTGCTGATCGGCGGTCGTCATTCCTAGAGTCGGCAATTCAAGCATGGTCGGTCGACTCCTGCTCGGCATGCATTACCGTTTCCAGTGCCGTCTTCAGCCGTTCGATTACGATGTCCCCTTCCTGATGTGTCAATGTCAACGGTGGTAGGAGACGCAGGACCGCGCCGTGCCGGCCACCGAGCTCCACAATCAATTGATTGTCGAAGCAGGCTCGTTGCAGCGCTTGCGATAATCGTGGATGGGGGGGATGGCTGCCAAGTGAATCGACGGGGAGTTCGGTATCGACAATCTCAATACCGAGCATAAGACCACGTCCGCGAATGTCACCTATACATGGGAGGTTTCGCTGCAGACGTATAAGTCTGTGTTCCAGTGCAGCGCCGACCGAAACTACGTTGTCGAGAACGCGGTTCTTAACCATGATGTCGAGCGTTGCTTGTCCGGCGGCCATCGCGAGTTGATTACCTCGAAATGTACCGGCGTGTGCTCCCGGCGACCAAACGTCAAACCCAGCCTGGTAAGCCACCAACGATAATGGAAGGCCACCACCTATTGCCTTCGACAGGACGATCATGTCGGGGACGATTTTCGCGTGGTCAAAAGCAAACCATTGCCCAGTACGCCCAATTCCCGCTTGCACCTCATCGAGTATCAGGATGATGCCGTGTCGTTGTGTAACCTCGCGTAGTTTCACCAACCATGGAACCGGCGCGGGAATGACGCCGCCTTCACCTTGGATCGCCTCGACGATAATCGCTGCCGGCTTGGTGACACCGCTCTCGACATCATCGAGGAAACGCTCGATTAATACGCCCAAGGCGATGGCGGCCGTTTCGCCACCAATACCGAGCGGGCAACGATAAGAATATGGATAGGGCAGGAACTGTATACCCGGCATGAGACCACCAACAGAAGTCTTCGGTCCGAGGTTACCGGTCACGCTCAATGCTCCATGCGTCATACCGTGGTATGCGCCACTGAAACTTAGTATGCCGGAGCGCCCTGTAGCAATTTTCGCTAGCTTAAGCGCAGCCTCTACGGCGTCGGCACCTGTCGGTCCGCAGAACTGCAGTCGCCAGTCGCTTGGTGAGCCCGGAAGTAACTTAAGCACGGTTTCGCAGAACGCATCCTTGACAGGTGTCGTCAGGTCGAGCGTGTGTAGCGGCATCTGGTGATCGAGCAGAGTTCGTATTGCACCGATGACTTCCGAATGGTTATGTCCGAGCGCCAAAGTTCCTGCACCCGATAGGCAATCGAGGTACTTTCGACCTTCGACATCAGTAATCCACGCGCCTTGCGCTGACTTAATCGCGATCGGAAATTTATGTGGATAGCTTCTCGCGTTCGATTCAAAGCGAGATTGTCGTTCAAGATAATATGCATTATTAGCTGGCTTGGTTAAACTTTCCATGTTCGTCCTTCCATCTAGTAGTCGAGAAAATCGTCAATCAGAAGTACAACAACTGACTAACGAGAGAGAAGAGCCTGACTAATTATATTGCTATGTTGTCTGGACAACCGTCTAGTGACGGGCACATCGATCATTGCAGACAACGGTTTGATCCATCTTAGGATTCACCGCCAAGCAAACGACAATCGTGCTCTTTGAACATCCTCCCCAAGCGCCGAAGCAAAAACAACATTAAGACAAACGAGCAAAATACAAGAGCCACAAATATGGAGCGCACACTATATTCAAAAAACGAAAGCAAGCTAATAGAAACAATCAAACCTAGTATATTTAGTGACGTTATTGTGAAAAGTGCTGGCACCCAAAAATCCCCCATGCTTCTTAATGTCATTCGAGTCACAATATAAGCATACTCGAAGACCAAAAATGGTATCGATATTAGAATATTACTCTCAATCAACCGCCTTACAACTTCATCAGACGTATAAAGAAGGGAAATACTTTCCTTTAAGAAAAAGCAAGCGAGCAAAAATGGGATCAACATAAAAAGCCCAAATACCATCCCTTGAAAGTATATTTGCTTCAGCAAGGAGTATTCTTTTAGCTGATAGTGGCGAGCCGTAATGATACCGGTAGCATTCCCCACTCCAATTGAAATCATGTATAAGATACTCAAAAAATGTAGAGATGCCTGATAGGCAGAAAGGCTTGCATCTCCTAGGTTTTTTGAAACAAATGAAAGAATAAAAAACAAAAGACTTTCACCGCCAAAGCAAAGTGCTAACGGAAGCGCTTTAAAAAAATAATTTGCATATGCGCTTCTCTCAACACTTTGCAAGTACCGAAACCGGAAAACATAGAGATGAATTGTTCTACTGAAAAAAAATAATGCTACTGCAGCAAAAAACCATCTCAGGGCAACATACGCGAGCAAGAAATAAATAACATTCGAATACACATCTAGCAGGACAAGAATAAACCCCATTACAACTAGCGCCAAATTGAACATCCAAGCATATAGAACCTCATACTTTGTTTTTTTAATAGCATTGAAAAAATTAAAAACAACAATCTGGACATAAATAGCAGGAATAGAAAATGAGAACACCAGCAGTACTTCTAACCCGAGATTGTTATCGTTCACAGAGGGAGAGCCTGAGACACTAACAACGTGAAGGAGCACTCCAAAAACAATGCCACTCCCAAACAAAATCGCAAATCTAAAGGAAACATTTAAATCAAGCGCAACAACATTAGCATTCAGATCCGTCGAACCTGCCACATTCACCATCAAAATTGAAAAAAAACCAATCCCGATAACCGTCAAAAAAGAAACCAATGCCCAAGCCAATGATGCCTGGCTCAGCGAATCAACTATAAAGTGCCCTATGAAAGAAAAATAAAAGAGAGATGCGACCATCTCGCCTAATCTGGAAACTATCAACGCAAAAGAAATTCTAGCAATTTCCATACATCCTCCCCTACGCAAGCACTACCGGATCTCACCAAGAATGTCTGAATATACGTCGTCCTCCCAATCGGCGGACAACTCCAAACCCAATGAAATTAAAAAAGCAGAGAGAATTTTTCCAAAGATAAAATGCAGAGATAAATTTCTTGCATCAAACGCAGCATAGCTGGACAAATTAATTGGCCTACCCTTATTTACGACATTAATCTTCTTGCGATCCAACACAATGGATGAACCGTCGCCCGCCTCAAAACACTTGATTAACTCCTGATCAAATTCATCATCATAAGAAGTCACAACCGCAATATAACCATTATCCTTCATAGCGCTTACTATTTTCTTAGTGGTGCCATGTTGCCCCGACATCGAAAAGCAATACTCAAAACGGTCAACATTAGCCCCCAACTCAGCAGGAGTTAAAACTTCAAACCCTTCTGTAGCTGCCATAAATAGGCGGGCTTTGTCGGTGTCAACAACAACAATATTTATGACACCTCTTTCCCTAAGCCCAAAGCAAAGCGAACGCCCAATTCTGCCGTAACCAACGACCAATGCAGGCTTATATTTTGACCAATCTGTAACGAAGGAAGGGAGATGCGCCAGCATTATGTTTGCCACCATTACGTTCTCTGCCATCTTGTAGGAATCGTATGCTACTGACTTAAAACACCGCCCCTTGTTAAAATAATCAGTATTTTGATACTTTTTATGGCCATTGGCGGTATCTTCTAGCACTAGTATTAATCGCTCACCCAGCAAGGCCGACATTTCATCGATATAGGGAGCAAAGTAACCACCAATATCAAATATTATTACTGGAAAATCAGACTTATCTACTAGAGTCAAAATTTCGCTGACGGTTTTATCGAATGCCTTTCTATCCCTTGCCTTCATGACTCTGGTCGGATCGTTTATATGCAAAAGTAAATTTGCATTGAGTGATCCTTTCTTAGGAATAAAGTATATATTCTCAAACATACACAGCCAGTTGTTACATATACTAAGATTTACTGTCGTTGACAAATGAGAGAAGCAAAACACCAAGCAATTCCCCAATGAATTTCGACTTGATATTTTATGTGAGTTTAAAACTTGCCGATAGAAATACTCTGCAATTCTATATGCATTTAAGTAATTCAATCGCTTTGAAGCAGGAGCACCACCTAATAAAACTTCAATATTTTTCATGACAATCCCTTTTACACAAATCTAGAAGCCGGCCCCCATTTAGAAAGCATTGTGAGCACATCAATATAAAGCAACGATAGCCCTCTTAGTTTCTCTAGCAAGCTAAAATTCTCATCATCCGACAATGTGACCATGCTACTTTCAAGTCTTTCGCGCACTTGAGTACAATCAACAGCCCTGCCATGGATACTCTCCACACTACAAAAGCCAAACGCAGCCCAGTCTATCTCGTTACATTCAGTCTGTTCACCAGGCAAACTTAAAGCTATTTTTAGATCTCTTTCTAAAGGGCTAAAACCAATACTACTAGCTACCAATTGTTCTCGTACTTTGACTACCTCGTCGGTTAGATCACACAATGTCAAAATACCCCACGCGCGAGCATCGCCAATCTTCCCTTCCCTCTCACATTTAAGCGATTTGTTCAGTTTGGAAATATAACCATATCGCCCATCTGAACTTTTACTCTCAGAAAGTAATGAAAGGCATTGTCCATACAAAGCGCGCCTATCCTCCACACGGGAATATAATTCATTTAGAATACGGTAAATACGCTGCTTCATAGTTCAACCGCCATTTTTGTTGGAGTATCAAGGAGTATCTTTTTATTTATAATTGGACACACATCAAAGTCATTATCCCCGATAAAAATCGCGGGCACCTTCATAACTCTTGCGAATACTGCCCTTATAAAAAAAGCATCTCTATCGCCCCCAAAGAAAATGAAAGCTTCTGGCAAGTTACTATTATCAAAACTAAAGACAGAATCCGAAAAGCTCAAACATATATTTCCTGCCCCCCAACCCTTCGCCCCTTCTCTAACAATACCAACAGACGTACCTGGAACTTCGCACACCCCATCAGACAACTCAAACATTACACATCCATCTCTACAAGCATTCATTTCCTTACGTATCAAATTTTGCTCATCTATATCAACAAGAACTACATCAACCCCCTGCTCATCTCTAACAAAATCCTGATCATTTTCAAATTTTCTAATTAAGTTCCTGCTTGCGTCTAAATTTATCACCTTAGCCCTATATAAAAGCTCAGGACCAATCCATCTATGCTTGGTAGCCAACCCACCAGAAAATACAAAATTCGAAATTCCGGGCACAACAGAAACCGCCTTAAATAACTCAGTAGCGATAGACAATAAATAGGCGTTTTTGGCGGATTGTAAATTCTCATCACCAAGTATCTTTTCAACAGTTACATCGCTTTTCGACGACAGACTTGCCAATCCATAAATACCACTCTCCCTGTTGTACATACTTGACAAGTTCTCTGAGTCCAACCCGTATTTAACCATTCTTAAAACTAACCCCAAAGGCTGAGTACCAGATCGATTATGCATAATTGGGCCATCGCAGGCAGCAAACTTCATCGTATTATACTTAACTACCCCATCAACCACAGCGGACACACTAACTCCAGAACCAACCTGACAAATAACCCCAGTAAATTTAAGTATATTATACTTATCTCTAAGCTCTTCCAGGCATGCCTTTATTGCAAGCCCATGATAGCCATTTGAGTATAATCCGTACCTATTAATAATTTTTTTTTCAAAAGGAATCTCCCCTGTCACATGCAATGAAAGATCGTCAACTGCGTGATCCCTCACCATAAATTGCATTGCCTTAGGAAAAGCTTTTTTAGTTTCCTGAATAACCGCAAGGCAAAGTGAATTATGCCTAGAGCTTAGATAATCATTAAAACCCAAGATTTGCTCTTGATGCTCAGTTATTTCCTGCACTGTGGGTCCAAACCCAGCAAACTTAACTCTATGACCTATCTTTGTTGGCGTTTTCCACTCCAGTAACTCCAAAACCTCCTTGGTCTTATCAACAATCAAACTAGCTGCCTTGAGTAGATCATCACCCACATTTACGCTATAGACCTCGCCCTCAACGCCAAGCTCCTTACAATATTTTACTTTTACAGTCTGAGTCAGCAGCCCGATGAAATTAATATTTATGTCTGCTCTATTTTCATCATTAAACATAGAAATTTTTATTGAAGAGCTGCCAACATTTATCGCAACTGTAGAAAACGAATCGCTACCAGCTTGCATATTACCTCCTCAATCCCACTCTTTCAGCAGGCTTATCAAAGATGGAGTGCCTTGCGCAGCGAAAAACTTTTTTCTAAAGTAGTATTCGCATGTGGATATCTTATGATCAGTCTGTTTTCGATGATTAAATTCATCATTCAGTGCAGAGAGAGATTTTTGTAAGGATGGATAAAATTCGCATTTTTTAAGCAGACTCTCGATTGCCAAAAACACCGAATCCATATAGAGAAGCACCTCTTCAATGTATAGACGACACTCATTCTCTGTAACGGCGCCCTTTCTAGCCAAAGTGAAAAAACTGCTTTTAATTTCATCAAACCCATTTACCCTAAATACGTTTGAGTAAACCCACTTGTGATGCTTATTCGTTATCCCTGTTAAGTAGGTAAAACTCATTGTCGTTTTCAGCATCATTTCTCGTACAATTTCGCACCCCATCCAGAGG